>CAZUSN010000013.1:0-20290 GCA_964623035.1 uncultured Dehalococcoidaceae bacterium
CTTCGCTATCCCCCAGGGACCTCCAGAACCGTGAGTGAGACCAACCTTCTTGCCCTTGACCACGAATAATTCCTTCTCCGGTAATATTCGCTTGAGGTCAAATGAGTCCATATTGCCGTGCACGGCTTTCACCTCCCCCAGTTCCTTGAGTCCCTCCAGCACAGCTCTTTCGGTGAAATCTCCAGCATGGATAATCAGGTCCACCTCAGCCAGTGTGTCTCGAATTCGTTCTGGGATTTCATTGAGCGTCCTGGCGTGAGTGTCAGAGAGCACGCCAATCTTCAACCAATCCCCTCCGTTTTCAAGCTTTCCACCATCTTTTTGCCCAGCTTTCGAGCCTCTGCCACCAAGGAAAGGTTATTCTTTACCTCCCCTGGCCCACCGGCATAGCCGGAAACGATGAAAATCCTGTCCTCTCCGACATCGAAGGCTTCGTTAATATATAGATTCAGGGTATGCAGGGTATCTTCAATTCCTAAAGCCTCCGCCACCACAATAACACCAACTGCTTTCGCCTGAGACTTTCGGTCATGTTCGTAGAGGAAGTAGTTGCGGTCAATGAAGGCTTTCATCTGAGCGGAAACATTGTAGTAGTAAACTGGAGTGGCTAGAATAACCCCGTCTGCTTCACATAGCCGGTCCAGAATCCAGCCGGCGTCATCCTTCTGTCGGCAGGAGTCAAAAGAAGCGCAGTCGGTATGCCCGAGACATGGGTTCACCTTATATTGGCTGAGGACAATCTTTTCTGTCTGAGCTCCTAGATTTGCTGCTTCGGCGAGAGCCTGGTCGACGAGGTAATTCGTGTTACCTTTCAGGCGGGGGCTGCCAACTATTGCTAAAAGTTTCAACTTTGCCTCCTTATAACGTTTTCCCCCAACGGCGGTTAAAATTCTCCTTAACCTCGGGGTTGAGCAGCCACTGGGGCCATTCCCGGTTAATCACCCGGGCAATCTCCTCATATGGTCGTCTGCTCACCTTATCCACAGACTGCTCAGAATACCAGGCAGTATGCGGGGTGATGATGATGTTTTCCAGCTGGAGCAAGGGATGGTCTGATGCCATCCTGCCCTCTTGCAGCACATCCAGGGCAGCGCCAGCAATATATCCTTGCTTAAGCGCCATATATAGTGCCTGCTCATCAATGAACTCACCACGGGCACAGTTAATCAGGTAAGCAGTTGGCTTCATCCGCTGGAATTGCTCCATTCCCAGCATATGACGAGCCTCTGGAGTAAAGGCAGCATTTAGGGAAACGAAGTCCGAATTTTCCAGCAGATAATCAAAACTTACCGCTTCAACGCCAAACTCTTCGAAAATGCGGGAAGGAACATAGGGGTCAAAAGCGATAATCCTTAACTCAAATCCTTTGGCTTTGGGAGCCAGGCTCCGTGAGATGCGTCCGAAGCCAATCAACCCCAAAGTCTGCCCCTTTAAGAGCAACATCGGTGGCAGTATCTGGAAGCGTATCTCCCTTCTGGCATAAGAGTGCCATTGCCCATCTCTGACCGCTCTATCCAGACGCGTGACCTTTCGGACGCAGGCGAGGATGAGCGCCATGACATGTTCAGCAACTTCCTCCGTGCAGTAGCCACCAGGATAGGTAACACAAATGCCATGCTCGGTCGCCGCGGCTACATCTATCGCCTCATAACCGGTACCAACGTTAAAAATCATCTTACACCTGTCGAGCTTCTCAATAACCTTTCTGGTAAGAGGTTTTCTAAAGGTGATGACAAAATCGGCATCTTGAGCCGCAGCAATAATTTCGTCTTCTGTCTCACAGGGCTGGGAAACAAATTCAGCGCCAATCCGGCGGTAATCTTCTTCACTATGGGGAATGAGCGGGTCAGGAACAATCATAACAACCTTGAAGGACATTCGATTCCTTTCTTAATTGCCGGGAAGTCTAAGGCGGTCTAAGCAAAGTAAGGAAACGGGTTATTTTTCCAGCTCCATCTTAATCGCCCCTTTGGGGCAGAATGCCTCGCAAATACCGCATCCCTTGCAGTAATTATAATCAATCTCAATCTGCCCTTTACTTCCATCCAGGGTTATGGCTAGGTCAGGGCAGAACAAACGGCAAACTTTACACTTATTACATTTCTCGTGGTCTATTTTCGGTATATGCGTTCTTCCTTCTACCGGCATATTTGTTCATCGCCTCTATTTATTTCATTTGTTTGCTTGATGCCCCTAACCTGAAACCAGTCTCCACTGCCTTTAAGTCCAGTTCCCTCAACCTTTCGACCACGATTTCAGCTACCGCCGAACGTAAAGCATCTTTCGTAACCAGCCCGGTAATTTCCGCTGCCGCACCTAACATGATGATATTGGCCACGACCTCACTTTTCAGTTCCTCGATTGCCGTTTTGGTCGCTGAAATAGGAAAATATCTCAAGCCAGCCGCCCGGTCTGGAGTAACAAAACCATCGTCATAAATGACCAGACCACCCTTGCGCTTGACCTGACCAATATATTTGCTATAAGCCGTCTGATACATGGCAATCAAAACGTCAGTTTCAATGACATACGGGTAAATTATTGGTTGGTCGGAGATAACCACCTCGGCACGGCAAGCACCACCTCTAGACGCAGCACCGTAAGAATTGGTGCCGCTGACCCGTTTCCCGTCATTAAAGGCAGCCTGACCAAGTATCTGCCCGGCAAGGACAATGCCCTGCCCGCCATAGCCACAAAGTACCGCTTGCTTCATCTGCCCCATTTATAGCTCCCCCGTGATTATCTTGTCCTTTAATTCCTCCGGACTCATTCCTTCCGCCTTTTCCTCTGAAATACATCTCGCCATTATGCTTTTCAGCATTTCCGCTGGCTTGCCAAGTTTATTCCGCCGACCAAACTGAACCGGACAGGGGGTTATCGCCTCAATGAAAGTAAAACCTTCAGTCTGCAAGGCTTTCTTGATGCTTTTGACTAAGAGCAGAGGTTGAGTTACCGCATATCTGGCAACGTAGACTGCGCCCGCTGCTTTCACCAGCCGGCACAGGTCGAAGGGACGGAAGGGATTACCCTGATGCGTGGTCATGGTCAAAGCACCTAAGGGCGTGGTCGAGCAGACCTGACCACCGGTCATACCATAATTCATGTTGTTGGCGCAGATGACGGTGAGGTCGTGATTGCGCCGCGCACCGTGGATAAGATGATTGCCGCCAATATCAGACAAATCGCCATCGCCACTGATAACCATAACTTTCAGTTTCGGATTAGCCATTTTGGCGCCGGTGGCGAAAGGTATGGTTCGACCATGTAAAGTATGAAGAGTATCGGCGTTGAAATGGGGACTGGGTATCCAGGCAGCACAGCCGATGCCCGAGACGAAAAGCATCTCATTCATATTTAACTGAAGCTCATCAATGGCCCTTAAAATCAGCCCCATCAAAATAGCCTCACCACAGCCGGGGCAATAAGTTGTCACCCCTACCCCCGGTCGCAAATACTTCTCAAACTCCCTGACCATCAGACAAGCCTCCTCAACTGCTCCATAATCGTTTGCGGGTGGATAATCTCTCCATTTGCCTGATTATATGGTACTACCTCGCCAGAGGCGTATTTCATTACCTCTCCCACCACCTGCCCCATGTTCATTTCTGGGACCAAAATCTTCTTTACTCTCGACCCAATATCTCTGATTAGGTCACTGGCGAAGGGCCAGAGTGTCTGCAAGCGCACCATGCCCACTTTTTTGCCTTCTTCCCGCATTCTCTCCACAGCATATAATGCGCTCCGTGCCGTAAAGCCGTAACAAACCACCGCCACGGTGGCGTCTTCTAAATAGTAATCTTCATGCTGAATAATTTCCTGACTGCGATTCAGGATTTTTTTATGCAGTCGGGTAACCAGCTTTTGATGAATATCGGGATGAGTTATTCTTCTAAAGCCCCAGGCATCATGAGTGGAACCGGTGATGAGCAATTTTTCTCCATCGCCAAAGACAGGCATTGGGGGGATGCCATCATCCTCCTTGGTATCAAATGGTGGTGCACCCGCCTTTTTCTCCCGATAAAATAGTTCCACCTCCCCACCTACCTCCATCCCTTCCCGCAGATGGGCTGTTGCCTCCTCCGCCATCACCAGAACCGGAACCCTGAATCTTTCCGCAAGATTGAAAGCATTAATCGTCTGGTCGTATAGCTCCTGCACGGACCAGGGAGAAAGGGCAATGATTAAATAGTCGCCGTGCGAGCCCCATTTTGCCTGCATGATATCCCCGCTGCCGACACGGGTAGCCTGACCGGTGCTGGGACCGGCCCGCTGCGCATCAACAATCACCACCGGTGTTTCCGTGAAAACGGCATAGCCTATTGCCTCCTGCATGAGACTGAAACCAGGTCCCGAGGTAATGGTCATCGCTTTGGCTCCTGCCCATGATGCCCCGAGGCAGGAACAGATGGAAGCAATCTCATCCTCCATCTGCATAAATACCGCCCCGACCTCGCCAAATCTAACCGAAAGTCTCTCTAAAGTTTCCGTGGCGGGGGTGATTGGATAGCCAGCACAGTAGCCACACCGTGCGGCAATAGCACCTTCAGCGACCGCTTCATCTCCAGAAAAGTAGTAACTCCCTGCCGGCAGAACGCTTTTTACTCTCTGTATTCCCATCAAAACCTGCCCTTATTTTCTCCCGGAAAGCACACCAAACAACATTTTACACCAAAATGGACGGATTTGGCTAACCCCGCTTCAAGACAAAGTCAACGTCACTTTCATCGCTGACCTCCCACGCCACTCCGTTTTTGATAATGTACTTCCAGGTGAGCTTATCACTGTTGGCTAGGTCCGCCGGGGTGGTTGATAGCAATGCGTCCTCACTGTCCTCATAGGTAACCTCAGGATTGAAGATTACGTCCTGAATTTTTGTCTTAGCGGTATCGCCGATTTCCTCAAGCACCTTCCCCACCCCTCGGTAGTAAGCCCACTGGACAAAACCACTGCAAATATAGGCGTTTACCTCCAGTCGCTTGGCGATTCTCGGTATGCGGGCTCTTCTCCTGGCTGACTTTTTGATAGCCAAACGGGAGAAGATAAAGGCAAGGACAAGCTGGCGTAGGATACTTTTAGCTATGCCGATAATCATTTTGTGGTCATATTTATCATCAATCTCAGCCAGAGCAAAGCCTCTCACTTTCCTCTGAAACCGGAGTCCCCCCGCCTCACTTTCATCCTGAAACCAGTCCCTGTCCAGCCTCTTGATGGCGATGTCATACTTCTTCGGGTTTTGAAAATAGTGTCCGATATTGTGTATGTCAATTCCTGCACCACCAGATTCGATGATAAAGGTACCGTCATAGCCCTGCTCTGGACTTCTAATCACGTAGACCATAGCGGCATGGTTCCAGTAGCTCTTGGTGCCAAACCTAATCAGCCATCCTAGAAGGCTGCCCTTGGAGCGGGTCAGCAGAATATCAGCTCGTTTTAGTTTTCCCTTCTCGACTAGCTCCACCATCGCTCTGTCCCTTAGTTTCTTCGGCTCGGTCATTTTCTACCCTCCCAAAGTTTTAATCCATTCGCTCTATTCTCCCACCTTGCCCTCCTGAGAATCAATCGTAATTTGACACTTGTTTAAACGTGAGATAAATTAAGCTCGTAGCCATGATTAAAGAGGGAAAACAATGCGCATTGTCCTGTTTGGTCAGGCAGCTTTCGGTGAGAAAGTCCTGGAAACGTTAGTCAAAAGGGGCGAAAAGGTGGTGGGCGTTTATACCTCTCCCGATACCCCGGGGAAGACAAACCCTCTCAAGCAACTGGCACTTCAGCTAAATATACCGGTTTTTCAGCCGGAAAGAATAAGGGCTCCGGAGGTTTATGACCAATATATCAAACTGAAACCGGAGCTGAATATTCTGGCTTTTGTCACTGATATCTTACCCGAATCTATCTTAAAGTATCCCAAGCTGGGGTCAATACAGTACCATCCCTCACTGTTACCCAAACACCGAGGGGGCAGTGCCATCAACTGGGCAGTAATCAACGGTGAGACAAAGACAGGATTAACTATTTTCTGGCCAGACAGAGGGATAGACACCGGCCCCATCCTGTTACAAAAAGAGGTGGAGATTTTCCCCGATGACACCGTGGGCTCGCTTTACTTCAATAAATTGTTCCCCCTGGGAATCGAGGCAATCATGGAGAGCATCGAGCTAATCAAGCAGGGCAAGGCATCAAAAATTCCGCAGGATGAAACGCAAGCCACCTACGAAGGTTTATGTACGGAAAAGGATGCCGTTATCGATTGGCACCAGCCGGCAGGTAAAATTTATAATCTCATCCGGGGCACCAACCCTCAACCAGGGGCAGCCACCAGTTTGGCGAACCAGCAGCTCAAAATTTTTGACTCGGAATTACGGGCTGGGGCTACTGGTGGTTCACCAGGGGAAATCATTGACATCACCGAACAGGGATTTACCGTGGCAGCCACAGATGGAGCAATCCTTATCAAAAGGGTGCAGTTACCGGGCTCACCTAAAATCGGGGCTGTTGAGTTTGCCTCGCAAATAGGACTGAAGGTTGGCGATAAGCTCGGCGAGTAGGGCTTGCCAACACTGCCAACAGAGGGTATAATGTCGCCAGATGGTTAGAGGTTATCTTCTCATCAAATTGATGCCAGGGTTAGAATCCGATGCTCTGTCCCAGATTCGTGCCATCCCCGGGATTAGCGATGTGAACCTCGTCTTCGGGCAGTGGGATGCCATTGCCATCGCTGAAGCCAAGAGCCTTTTTGAGCTATCTCGCATGATTATCGGTGAGGTCCGAGGCGTCCAGGGCGTTCAGGATACCGCCACTCTGGTACAGGGCGAGTTATAGGCAAATTCCTTTGCTGCTTGCCCAGTGTTTACCGCAGCAACCGACCAGGCACTGTTTCTCACCGAGGTTCAACCACACGAGAAATGCATGGTGAGCAGCGCATAAAAGGAGGTGGCAAGGATGTCAATTCTGATTACCGGCGGTACTGGTTTTATCGGCGTGGGACTGGCGCGTAAACTGGTGGAGAGGGGTAAGGAGGTCGTCCTGTTCGACATTGCGCCACAAACTGAGCGCCTTGCTGACCTTAAAGATAAGGTCAAGGTTATCCGGGGTGACCTGCAAGTCTGGCCCGAGGTGCTCAATGCGGTCAAGGACAACAAAGTGGAAGACATATTTCACCTCGGTGCCATGCTAAGCGTGCCCTCAGAGCATAACCCCTGGGGCTCCTTCCAGACCAATGTTGCCGGGATAACCTATGTCCTGGAGGCAGCCAGGCTCTTCGGGGTAAAGAAAGTCATCTTTCCCAGCAGCGTTGTTACTTACGGTTTGGATGCCGGTGAAGTCATCACTGATGTTACCTTGCAACGCCCGGTCACCATGTACGGTGTGGGCAAATTATATGGCGAGCTGGTGGGACGGTTCTACCGCCGCAAGTTTGACCTCGACTTCCGCTGTCTGCGCTACAGTGCTGTCTGTGGTCCCGGTGTTAAGACCCCCGGGGTAGCCCAGTACAACCCCTGGATGATTGAAAATGCCGCCCTGGGCAAGCCCTATGAATGCTTTGTGAGTAAAGATACTGCCGGACCGGTCATCTATTTCAAAGATGCCATCCATGCCACCCTGATGCTCTATGATGCCCCCAGGGAGAAAATCAAGACGGTAACCTATAATATCTCCGAACTATCTCCGGCGCCGACCGCCAGGGAACTGGAGCTGACCATAAAGAAATTCATCCCTGAAGCTAAAGTTACCTACAAACCAGACCCGGTGGTCATGGAATACTACCGCAGTCAGAGTATAAAGATTATTGATGATACCCGGGCACGCCAGGAATGGGGCTGGAAACCTTTGTATAGCAGCTTAGAAGAAATCGTGGCCGACTTCATCCAGGAGGTACGCACCAGACCCAAGTATTACGGTTTGGCATAGAGGAATCAGTTTCAGATGTCAATACCCTGCCGGTCCTAAGCTCAGCCCCCCATCAACGACGATGTTCTGCCCGGTGATATAGCTTGATTCCTCCGAGACCAGGAAAAGCACCACGCTAGCGATTTCCTCAGGCTTCGCCAGCCTGCCCAGCTTTATCCCTTTTGCCCATATTTCCATCGTTTCTTTGGACACCATGGCAAAGACACGTGGAGTTCCTACCACACCAGGGGAAATGCAGTTGACATTTATCCCATAGGGCGCCGCCTCTTTAGCTAATGCTTTAGTGAAGCCGATGATGCCCGCCTTGGCCGCGGAGTACTCAACTCCCCTTACCATGCCTATCGTTCCTGAGGTAGAGGAGATGCTGACAATTTTGCCGGTACGCCTTTCCATCATATGATTGACCACCGCCCGGGCACAATTAAGCGTCCCCAGGAGGTTGAGATTAACGATTTCCTCACCACGTTTTTCCTCAGATTGGGCGAAGAAATCAATCTTCGTTTTAATCGAGGGCCCGGTGGAGCCGCCCACCACGTTAACCAGTATATCAATCTGACCAAATTCATCTAAAGTGGCTTTGACCATCTGTTTGACCTGGGCGATTTTGGTAGTATCCAGATTCAGAGCCAGCGCCTCGTGCCCTGAAGACTTGATTTCATTGACCACCTTAGCAGCTTCTTCCGGGTTCAAGTCAGCAACCACCACTTTAGCGCCTTCCCTGGCAAGGAGTTTTGAAATCTCTCGACCGATAGCACCAGCACCACCAGTGACAATGGCAACTTTATCCTTTAGTCGCATATTATCCCCTCCCTTAACTTTTTTCTCATATCCCACTGTTACCAGAGCCCGATAGCACAGCCATCTTTGCGGGGGTCAGAGCCAGCGATAAGCACCTTACTTTTTGGGTCTATCATGATGGCTTGTGCCCCACCAAATTGCTGAGAGTACGGGTCGTCCAGCGCCACCACCCGGTGCCCTTTCCCAGCAAGTTTCTGGAGCACTTCCGGCGGAAAGCCCGGCTCAAAAGCGCATTCATTCCCCTGAATATATCTGAAGCGAGGAGCATCCAGAGCGGTCTGCACATCCATGCCAAAATCAATGATATTGAGCAATATCTGGACATGACCCTGTGGTTGCATGAAGCCACCCATAACGCCAAAGGTGAGGAACAGGTCACCGTCTTTGAAGACCATGCCAGGAATTATGGTGTGGTAAGGACGCTTGTGAGGTTCAAGGCAGTTGGGGTGACCGGGTTCAAGGGAGAATAGAGCACCGCGGTTCTGCAGGCAAATCCCGGTTCCTCTCACGACAATTCCTGAGCCAAAGCTCTGGTAAAGGCTGTTGATAAAAGAGACGCTGTTGCCCTCTTTATCCGTCACCGCCAGGTAAACGGTATCCCTCTCAGTGCCCGGGACACCAGCCATCGCCTTTTGGCTCGCCCTATTTTTATCTATAAGCTTTCTTCTTCGTTCCGCATAAGATTTAGAAAGCAATCGCTCTAAAGGGATGACCACAAAATCAGGGTCAGCAACATAACGGTAAGCATCAGCAAAAGCCAGCTTCAAGGCTTCAATCAGGAGGTGCAGGTATTCAGCAGAGTTGTGTCCTAAAGACTTCAGGTCATAACCCTCTAAGATATTCAAAGCTAAAAGCGCCACCAGTCCCTGACCATTTGGCGGGCATTCGTAGACATCATAGCCGCGGTAATTGGTACTTATTGGGGTCACCCAGGTGGAAGCATGGTCGTTTAAGTCCGGCATGGCAATCAAGCCACCGTTCTCCTGAGAACAGGCAACGATAGCTTCGGCAATATTCCCCCGGTAAAAGACATCCCGCCCTCCCCGGGTAATCTTTTTGAAGGTATTAGCCAGTTCCGGCTGGACAAAAACTTCGCCCGACTCAGGTGCTCTCCCTCCGACAAGATAGGTGCTCGCCGCATTAACATTTGCCTGTAATTTAGCCTGGCTTTCCTGCCACCGGTGCGCTACAATCTCGGTAACGGGAAAGCCATGTTCAGCCAGCCCAATGGCTGGTGCCAGTACCTGGGATAAGCTTATCCTGCCGTACTTATCCAATAATACACACCAACCATCCAGAGCTCCGGGAATAGTGACACTATGAATGCCTGTTTCTGGCATCTTTTGATAGCCCAGATTTCGCAGCGTTTCCACGCTCATGGCATAGGGAGCACGACCGCTGGCATTTAACGCCTTTAGTTCTTTGCTCCGGCTGAGGTACACCAGCGCAAAGGCGTCCCCCCCGATTCCAGTCATCATCGGCTCGACCACATTTAAGGCAGCCGCCGTGGCGATAGCAGCATCGATAGCATTACCTCCCTGCTGAAGTATGCTCACTCCGACCTGGGTTGCCAGAGGCTGGCTGGTAGCCACCATGCCACGATTGCTCATCACCGCCGAGCGGCGGGAGGGAAAAGAGTATTTCAAATCCATCTCTTCTGAAAAGCAGACAAATTGCGCCCATATTATAGCACTGGCGATTCCTCGTTGCCACCGCCATTTTCCCGAGATTGTTTATTGACCTCACCCCCTTTATCCCCCTCTCCTTTACCTTAAGGAGAGGGGGAAAGAAATTTTAGAGAGGGGCTAAGCCCCTCTCTTACTTACACTCCCCCTTCCCTTAGCAAGGGAAGGGGGCCAGGGGGACAGGTTGCTAAACAATCTCATTTACCCAAGTGAGGTGTTTCGTTAAATAATAGAAATCACTGGGTGAAATCAGGTAGAATATTGGCGGTCTAAAACAAAAAAGAAGGAGAGAAAATGTCAGCCTTATCCGAAAAAGCGATGTTAGGGAAGCTGCGCCGATTCAATACCCCATCGGTGACCAATGTTATCGCCACCTATCCAGATAATCCTCTTTGTCTGGGGCTTTACGAACCCTGGAGACAAAACTGGTACACTGACGAGACCGTTCGCTGCCTCTTCCCTGAGCTGGGCAGCACCATTGGCTATGCTGTTACCGTGGTATTCGCGCTCCCTAATCCAAATTATAAACAGTGGTCAATTCTCGATTTACTGGAAATCTTAACCAAATCAAAAAAGCCCTCAATTCTGGTCATCAAGCAGGATTTCCCTCCAGAGATACTGCCTAAAGTGGGATTGTGTGGAGGTCAAATAACCGCCGCCTTCAAAGCCTGTGGCGTGGCAGGTGTTATCACTAACGGCCCCACCAGAGATATTGACGAAATACGCCCCTTAAAAATGCCATATCTGACCAGCGGTCTTACCCCGGGTCATGGTGAAATGGCTATCAGCGCCCTGAATGTGCCTGTTTCCGTCGCTGGGATGGATGTCGCCCCGGGCGAGCTAATTCACTTGGATGAGAATGGTGCCGTGAAGTTCCCGGCAGATAGACTGGCTGATATCTGTAACAATATTGATGCCTTCGTCGCTAAAGAACACGGTCGTTCCCAAGGACTGCTGGCAGCCAAGACATTTGCCGAGATAAAAGCCGCCTGGAAGCAAGAGGGACTCCCGGGCTAAAGCACTCAGAGTCTATGCTTTCCGAGGAATTAGGTTCTCCTCCAGTATGATTTCTGCCATCCAGCGAGCCGCTTTACCCACCACCTCAGGACAGTAAATATCATGGGCTCCAGCATTATGAAATTTTTCGTACTCTTGCGGGTCGGCGAGATAATAGTACCTCCCCATGACTTTGGTCTGGATATTGCGGCAGACTACTGAGCCATACTCATCAATGAATTTCTGGCGCAGTTTTCTCACCAGCTCATGAGTTTTGAATCTAATTTTTTCAGGGTCGCTGAATTTGTCTCTTTCCCTTCCCACTACCGAACTCAGAAACATGATAGCGCCGGCATAGGCACCACAGCTACCTTCGCAGGTCATGCCCGACCCGGCGGCGAGCCCGGTTCCTGCCTTGAAGACAGCATCATTCCTGGCATCGAAGACATCCTGAAGCGCCGCGATGACGCACTGGCTACAGCCACGGTAGGTCTTCTCGTAATGCTTACCCAGTTCATAGGCTCTCTCAGCGATATTCTTCGCCATCATCTTTCTCCTTTCGCTTGATTGACTTTGTCTCATCAAATGCTTATGACCCAGCTTATTGTAACAATCCGAGCAGGTAACATCAAAATTTGGCTATTGCTCTTAATGAGAAGGCAAACATCTATCTCCTAACGTCTCACCGTTAAGGTACGCCTCAAGGCAGACAGTCTTCCTCTTGCTTCCAGAACGGTTGATGAGTCAAAAGGACTAGGGTCATAGGCAGCGCTGCTGGCAGCTCTGGTTAACCATGCTATCGTCTCCCGATTATCTGGAATCTGCGCATAGATAATAGCAGCGTATTCATAAGGAGGCTGATATGGCTGCCGGGGAGGTAAGCCCTTTCTGGACAGCATGGCGACCATCTGGTGGTACAGCTTCAGCATTATCCTTCTTGACTCCCCGTCTAAAACGCTATATCTTCTGACCTCCTGTTTGCTTCTCACTCTGCGGCGACCCATAAATAAAGCCAGAATGACAGCAGCGATTCCCAGAACAGGTAAGACAAGCTTGACCCACCCTGGTATCGAGAGCGGACCCAGGGAAAAGCCGCCAATTAATGGTGTCAAGACACTGGCAAAGGTAACCCCGGCAAAATCTTCTAAGCCAAAGTAGAGCCAGTTTCGCCCGGCGGCAAAACCCAGGGCGGCATCGGGGCGTGGTGTTGGGTCAAAAGCCACCCAGCCGTGACGCCGAAAATGGATTTCCACCCAGGCATGGGCATCTCCCACCCGCACCACATGGGCTCCGGTCATGGCATCGATGTAACCGGGCAGATAGCCGGCGGCAACGCGGGCAGGCAGTCCAACATGCCGCGCCATGACTGCCATAGCAGTAGCAAAATGCCCACAATAGCCCGCCTGCTGCTCGAAAAGGAAGTAGTCCACCGCGTCGCGGTCGGGGGGCAACGGGCTTACATTCAAATCATAAGGATAGTTGCTGAGCAGAAAGTGCTCCAGCCTGGCTGCTTTGTCGTAATCGGTAGGAGCACCCCGCACGATGGATTCGGCTAAAGCCGCCGTCCGTTCACTGATGGGCGGCAGCACCAGATTGGTAACATCCTCAGCCACAATGTGGTCGAGGCGCAGTTGCTCCGGGCTGAGATAAGGCACCACAGAAAGGGCGCGGTATAAAGTGCCCTCTTCAAGGTAAGTCTTACCTGTCTGGGGCAGGTAAATTCTCCCCGGCTGATAGCCGGTGAAGATGGCATTTGGCTGGTCTGATAGCAAATAATATGCCTGCCAGTAAACTTGCTCGCCGGGCAGTTTAGCTCGATAGTCGGGGAAAACGAATTCTCGTCGGTTCCTCTCACTCAATCTGAGCTGAGGCGATGAGGTGAGCCAGCCCCGACCATCATATTCGTCCAATATCATCCCTCGCCAGTAGCTGGATATCCGGCTTCTTACGTGCATTACCGCCATATCAGCTGCCGAACCAGTATAGCCTAAAGCGGCATAGTCTTCAGCACCGCGGGTCCCCCTGTCCTGAAGGGAAGGAAAGATTCCCGGCGCCACTGAAGCACCAGGCTTACTGGGGAGCATAGCCAGCCCACCCAGGCTGAGGTCTAACCGACTGGGGAGCCATCTGGCTTGAGTTACCTGACTGCTCGCCAGCCGGGGCATGAAAAGGAAAAAGATAGCCGAGATGAGTAAGGCAGCGGTGGCAAAACCCAGCCAGGATTTCCCGGCATTAAGCCACTTTAATTCACCCACCAGCACCGCTCGGCTTGTTTCCGCCTCAACTCGACCTATAGCTACAGCAACCAGTGCCAGAACGGTAAAGACAAGAGGAAAAACGATAAACCACAGGTCGAGCGCCAGTTCGCTGATCAGCACCAAAAGCAGCGCCCCCAAAATCAAACTGGCGATAACATTTCTTCTCCGCATCAGGTCGAAGCTGCCGAGCACCAGCCCGTAGATAAGGTAACGCGATAGCAGCAGCCGGTCGCTCAATCCGGATAGCAGTATATCCCCACCGAGGAAAGCCGTGAGAACCATGAAGAGAAGCAGAATCAAGCTACGACGTATTGAAGCATCACGCCGGCGCCAGCTATAGAAATGTCCCGCTGCCAACCCAGGGATACCAACCGCAACCAGCAAAGGGTCCCTGATGGTCCAGGACACAGCGGCGATAGTGCTGCTCACCGCCAAGAAAGCGAAAAGTCTGAAATTAGCCGAATATCTGATGGTTCCCATAACTTAGCCTACCGATAAGCTTAACCTGCCGGTGAAGACCGAGGAAAGCCTCAGCTTTTGTATTGCTGACTCTAAATCGCCTCGGGGACAACTGATGGTCTCAACAGCGCTCCTCCTCAATCTGGAAGCGAGCAAATGAGGTATCTCATCAGGAACAAAACCTTCCAGAACCACTACCAACAGTCCTTTGACCTGATTAGCCAATCGCGATAAGTCGGGGATGAGGTGAGTTTCCGTTGCCAGCACAATAACAACGACAACCTGACCGGTCTCAGCTTCTGCCAGCCTTTCCGCCAAACTGACCTTTCCCCCAACTTCGAGATGCGCCAGATAGTCCATCGCTTCTCGCCACCCGGCGTGGCGCAAGGGCTTATTGCCAGCGAGAATGTCTATTGTCTGCCCGGAATCAGCACACAGCTTGGCCAGACTAGCGGCAATTTTAATGCTGTACTCTAAACTTGTCTCCCTCCCAATGCCAAAATCATAGCCTGTTTCAAAGACAGCAGCTATCGAGCCCTGGCTGGCTTGTTCGAACTCCTTGAGCATGAAATGCCCCAAGCGGGCAGTATTACGCCAGTGGATATGCTTTAGCGGGTCACCAGGCTGATATTCCCGCGAGCCATAGAACTCAGCAGCAGCGTTGGTCTTAACGGCGTGTCCCCAGTCCGCCCAAGCCATGTCGGCATTAAGCTGTCCTTCCATCCGATAGTAACGTGGATAGATAGTCAGGTTCAATGGCAGTGGAAAGGAACGCCGTTTCACGAGCAGTCCCAATGGACCGCCGGATTGCAGAGTGAGGCTTGCTGAAGGGTAATACCCGCGCCGATAGCAGGTAGCCGTGTAGGAGAAAACAGTCGCCGACTTGGCAGCGAGATTGGCAACCAAAAAGGCTCTCTGGCGCTTCTCCGGCTGGTCGAAAGGGCAATCTTCTAAAACCTTGATGAAATATTTGTCCAGACGTCCATTGTTGGTCACTTTGAGCTTAATTTCAACCGCTTCATCCTCCAAAGGACTGACTATTTGCCACTGGACAGAACCGGGCAGCAGCACCTGTCGTTCCACTTGCAAAGACCTGAGGCTATACCAGGACAGGATGACGGAGAGCACCAGAAGTGCCCAGATGATGGCATCAAAAAGGTAAAGCCAGCCGATTTGACTTTGGCTGGCGAGGAAATAGACAAAGACACCGGCAACAAGGAAACCAAGGCCTGCTTTAGTCATAAGTTATCACGTTCCTTAATTATAGGGGCACCGGGACGGTGTGCAGAATAGCTTCAATACTCTTTGCCGTGGCGTCCGGCGCTGAGGAGCGGGTCAGGACGCGGTGTCGTAGCACAGCTGGAACTACCACTTTGACATCATCAGGGGCAACGAAATTCCTCTCTTCCATCGCGGCTCTGGCCTGGGCCGCTCTCTGCAGAAAAACGGCACCGCGCGGGCTGACCCCGATGGCTATTTCGGCGCTCTTTCTTGTTTCGGCGACGATATTAGCGATGTATTCTTTCACCGGACGAGCCACTTCAACCTTGAATACCTGCTCCTGCATGGCGACAATATCATCGGCGGTGAGGACGGGCTTCAGGCTGACTTCACCATGTTCATGCCGCTCCAGGATTTCCACTTCTTGCGCCAGATTGGGATAACCAATACCGAAAGAGAGCAGGAATCTGTCGAGCTGGCTTTGCGGCAGGGGGAAGGTGCCGTGCATTTCAGCAAGGTTGCGGGTGGCAACAACAAAGAAGGGTTTGGGCAGGGGATGGGCAACACCATCAAAGGTAACATATCCCTCACCCATTGCTTCAAGGAGAGCTGACTGTGTGCGCGGACTGGAGCGGTTGATCTCATCCGCCAGGACGATATTGGCAAAAATTGGGCCGGGCATAAACTTAAAATTGCCCTTTCCCGGGTCATAGATGGATGAGCCGGTGATATCCGTAGGCAGCAGGTCCGGGGTGAACTGGATACGCTTGAAGTTAGCCCGCAATGATTGCGCCAGCGCCTTGGCCAGCAATGTCTTGCCCACCCCGGGAAAGTCGTCCAGCAGGATATGACCCTGGCAGAGCAGCCCCAGCAAACTCATTTTGACAATATCCGGGTTCACCACCACTACCTGGCGAACATTATCCACTACTGCCTGCACTCGCTGGATGAATTCCTTACTCACATTAATCACCTTAGACTATCGCCCAATCGTTGTCAAATTCAGCTCACAAGGTTATTTACTAACCCCCCTTGCCAAGAGGAGAGGGAAGAGGTTTTGGAGAGGGACTTTGCCCCTCTCTCACTTTCACTCCCCCCTTCCCTTATCAAGGGAAGGGGGTTAAGGGGGATAGGTTGTTAAAGTTGGTAAACAATCTCGCTTATCTCATCCCTATATATTTTAGGGCTTGTCTCAGCACGGTGAAGATGCCGAGCAGAATGAAAAAGCCACCGACTATCTCCTGTACCGTTGGCACCTCACTGAGAATAAAATACCCCAATATGGTCGCCCCGACGGGCTCACCAAGGATAGCCACCGAGACAAAGGTCACCGGAATCAGGCGCACCGCCAGATTTAAACATGAGTGACCGATAAGCTGCGGCACGATGGCGAGGAGAACCATCATTAAGTAGGTAGTGGACGAATATCCGGTGAAACTGTGCCCGAAACTTGCTGCTGCCAGAAGCAGAATCACCGCTGCCCCGGAATAGATGAGAGTGAGGTAAGGGAGAATATCAATACGGGCTCTGACCTGCTTGCCAATAATGAGGTAAGCGCCCATGGCAAAGGCAGCTACTAACGCAAGCAAATCGCCAAAGATAGCCCGCGTACCAAAGGTAAAACCCCCATAATTAATCAGTATAATGCCCATTAGGGCAACCACAATGCCACTTATGGTCAACTTGTTTAATCGTTCGCTCCACAGGAAATAGGAGATTACAGCGACAAAGGCGGGGTGGGAAGTTACCAAAATAACCGAGCTGGCGATAGAGGTATAGCTGAGCGACGTTATCCAGAGTCCAAAGTGCAGCGCAATGAAGAAGCTTGCCAGCAATATCAGAAGCACATCGCGCCTGGACAGCTTTTTCAGGCTCCCCATCGATTTTCGTGAAGTAATCGGGAGCAGGATGAGGGAGGCTATGGTCAGTCGGTAGGCGGCAATGACCAAGGGCGGTGCCTCTGCCAGACGAATGAAAATGGAGGCAAAGGAAACCGAGACCACCCCGACCAATAAGACAAGATATGACTTCATTTTAACCAATCCTAATTTTTGACCAGAGCCTTTGTCAACATGGACAGACAAGTTATTGCTGGCTATCCCTTTCTTATGCTACACTAAAAGTCTGATTTCTCATTGGGAGGTTTCAAAAAATGCAGAAAAGAATCCGAATCAAGGCAGGAAAGGTTGAAGCCATCGCCGAGTTAAATAATACTGAGACGGCACAGGCAATCTGGAAGGCATTGCCCATCAAAGGACGCGCCAATCTCTGGGGAGAGGAGATATATTTCTCCATCCCGGTCAGCATCAAGCAAGAAGCCGGGCAGGAGTTGGTTGATGTTGGTGACCTAGGTTATTGGCAGCCAGGGAAAAGTCTATGTATCTTCTTTGGCCCAACTCCCATGAGCGAGGGAGAGCAACCACGTCCAGCCAGTCCGGTGACTGTCTTTGGTAAGATTGTGGGCGACGCCAAAGCCTTCAAGCGAGTGACCTCAGGAGCTACCATTACCATCGAAAAGGAAAGCTGAGACTAAGAAGAGAGATACGCTCAATGAAAAGTGGCACCGCTAGTTTCAAGGTAGTTCTGCCTCTAGCTCTGGGTGGCGAATCAGAGAAATATCCCGGAAAATTCCGTGAGCTAGGCGCTGAATTTGTCAGCCAGCGCTGTGAAAGTGACGATGAATTCATCGCTCTGGCTAGAGATGCCGATGCCATAATTACCGTCGGTAGCATCAGACCGGTGCCCCGGAAGATTATGGAAAATCTGGAGAACTGCCGTCTCATCAGCAATACCCAGATTGGCTACGACAGCATTGATATTGCCGCGGCTGCGGAGAGAGGTATTCTGGTTACCAATGTGCCGGACTATTGCGTTGAAGAGGTGTCTGACCACGCCATGGCTTTGATTCTGGCCTGCTCCCGGAGGATAGTCCAGTTGAACCAGGCAGCTAAGAAAGGACAATGGGGACTCTCCGCCAGTGGCATTAAGATTCAGCAAGGCATCTGGCCAAAGATGACCAAGCTGCAGGGGCAGACCCTCGGTTTGCTCGGCTTGGGCAAGGTGTCCCGAGCCCTGGTGCCCAAAGCCAAAGGTTTTAAATTACGGGTCATCGCCTATGACCCTTATGTTTCTCCAGAGGTGGCTCAGCAAATGGGGGTGGAACTGGTGGACCGGAAGCGTTTGCTCAAAGAGTCCGACTTCCTCTCCGTCCACGCCGCGCTGACTCCAGAGACCAGATATATTATGAATGCCGAAGCCTTCAACCAGATGAAGCCCACCGCCTGTCTCATCAATACCGCCCGGGGCGGGTTCGTTGATGAAGCTGCCTTATATCAGGCACTCAAAAAAGGAAAAATCACCATGGCAGCCCTAGACGTCGCCGACCCCGAGCCACCCGACCCCAAAAGCCCGCTGCTGGCAATGGACAACGTGATTAGCACTGCCCACTCCGCCTTCTTCTCCCCGGCTTCAGAAGCTGAGCGCTGGCACCGCCCGGTTGAGGAGATAGCCCGGGTGATGCGTGGTGAATGGCCCAGAGCAATCGTCAATCCTCAGGCAAAAGAGAAATACATAGCCCGCTGGGGAGCCATGAAAGAGCCCGACTAGACAATCACCCGCGTTTTCCCCAGAGCAACGCTGTACAGACAAGCGTGACGGCAAACATGGTAGCCGCCACCCCGGAGAACGTGATATAGAACTGGTAAGTGTCAATGAGGTAGCCGAGCAGAAGTGTAATGGCTGGTCCCCCACGGCTGCCCATATAGTAGATACCGAGCACGGTGGAGCGTTTCTGCGGTGAAACATGGCTAATGATATACGCCTCCACCACCGGCATGCCGACGTGCATCGCGGTACCCATGAGGAGCAGCACGGCATAGAGACCTAATCCCAGGGACATATGATTCAAAAGGTAAATCGCTGGCCCCACGACCAGCCCGACCGCAATTATCACCGGTATCCGCCCCAGACGGTCGGAGAGATAGCCACCCAGGGGACCCCCCCATATCCCACCAAAAAAGGCTATGGAAAGCATGGCAGCGCCGACCTTCTCACTGGCACCGAGCACGTCAACTGCATATAGCGGAACAAATTGGAGAGCGGAATATACCAGGACCATGCTGGCAATACCCAAAGCTATGAACGCTGACAGCCGGCGCAGGTCGCCTGGTTCAGACGCCCCTGCCACAGAAACATCTGCCGCCTTCTTCCGGGCGACGCTGGCATACCCCATCCGCCCCAGGAGCACGTAGAACATTATGCCGAAGGCGATGGCTGGAATTGATATCGAAAGGAAGGCACCACGCCACCCCAGAGCACTGGCGATGCCCGCAGCAATGAGGGGGGCAAGGAAAAAACTCCCCGTGCCACCTATCTGATGGATGCCCAGTGCTTTACCCCGGTTTTCAGCCTCAACCGATGCTGAGACCAGCGGTGATGCTGCAGGATGATAACCACCACCCATCAGTCCCAGGATAACCAGGAAAAGCGCCAGGACAATGTAGTTCGGAGAAAAACCAATCAAGAGCCCGGCAAACGCCACCCCGGCAACGCCGGCAGTGAGCATAATACGGGGTCCAAGGCGGTCAGCTGCCCAGCCGGCGGGAAGCTGACTGATGCCATAGGAAATATTGTAGGCAAAGAGCAGTCCCCCCACCTGGGTGTATGAGAGGGAAAGGTCACTGCGGATGAAGGGCAGAAGAGGCGAAAGCAATGCCATCATCAGATGGTGACCAAAATGGGCAAGAACAAAGAGAGGCAACATTCCCGCCAGAAACGAGAGAAAACCAGGTTTCTTAATGGCAAGTTCCTTTCAAACGACCTTTTCAGTTTCAGCAATAATGCCACTGATTCGGTCGATATCTTGACCCGAATTATAAACATTTCCCACCTAAATAACAAGCCGACACCCGACCTGCTTTTGCCTTAGGAAATTAAACAGTGTAAAATAGGAGATGATTATGTAAC
>CAZUSN010000014.1:0-20112 GCA_964623035.1 uncultured Dehalococcoidaceae bacterium
TTAAGACTGTCAAAATTTTTAAAGTTAAACGTTATTATTCTCTGGCTACTCTAGTTCTGTGTGAGGTTGAGCGGTTTGGACAGTTCTGTTTGCCGCGATGTGGAGGATGTCGATTTTGAGTTTGAGAATGCGCCGGTCAGAATCGTTGCAGTTAGAAATGTGTCGGAGATCAAGGTGGCTGGCACGGTCGTTGGGCCTTATGACGAGGGCAGTGGTAATACGGAGCTCGCTACCCGGAGTAGTCGCCGCCGCGATACTGGGTTTTTCCCGTGCCTTTGGGGAGACCATGGCCGTCCTCATGGTGGTGGGAAATGTCGCCAAGACTCCTTCCTCAGTGCTCGACCCCGCCTACCCATTGACGGCGCTGATAGCCAATAACTATGGAGAAATGATGTCCGTGCCCCTCTATGATTCAGCGCTTCTGCTTGCTGCTCTCCTGTTACTGCTGGTGGTCCTCGTCTTCAATGTTCTAGCCAGATTGGTTCTCCTGAGAATCCAGCAAAGGTGGGCATAGATGGAGAGGAGAAAGATAGAAGAAGCCGCCTTCAAGGCCATGATGATAGCCTCGATGCTCATTGTGGCGGGTGTACTGTTGACCATAATTATAGTAGTCACCTGGAAGGGGCTGCCCGCTCTCAACCTCTCAATGATAACGGAGACCCCTAAAGGCGGGTACTATTTGGGTAAAGAAGGGGGTATCCTTAATGCCATCATCGGCTCCCTATATTTGGGCATCGGGGCTACCGCCTTAGCCTCGGCTATTTCCCTTCCCGTGGCTTTGTTTCTCCAGCCGGAGTATATCGGAAGAACCAAGTTAGTCAGTCTGGTCACCTTATCGCTGGATATTTTGTGGGGTGTTCCCTCAATCGTGTTGGGGGCTTTTGGCTTCATCATTATGCTCTATCTGGGTATGAGGGCATCTTTACTGGCCGGAATCATAACTCTAACTTTGCTCGAAATGCCCATAATGACCAGAGCCATGTACGAGGTGTTAAGGACGGTGTCCAGGGACCTGAAAGACGCCTCCTATGCCCTGGGGGCAACCCGGTTGGAGACCACGGTCAAAGTGGCGGCAAGGCAGGTGCTACCAGGCATTTTGACGGCGGTCTTGCTGGCTTTTGGCAGAGGCATCGGAGATGCTGCCTCAATACTGTTTACTGCTGGCTACACAGACCGCATTCCGACCTCGCCACTTGACCCGGTAGCCTCTCTGCCTCTGGCTATCTTTTTCCAGCTCGGCACGCCCTTCCCTGAAGTCCGTGCGAGGGCATATGCTTCCGCCGTTATTCTTCTGGTTATCGTCCTCTTCATCAGCGTAGCCTCGAGGCTCATATCAAGGAGATTGTCAAAACACGTAATAAGGTAGAAAGGAGTGAGACAGAAATGAATGAGGCTCGTATTAACATCCGTCAATTAAGCGTCTTCTATGAAGGCAAAGCCGCCCTCAAAGACATATCTCTAGCCATTCCAGATCACCAGATTACCGCGATTATTGGGCCATCCGGCTGCGGTAAGACCACCTTATTAAGGTCCATTAACCGGTTAATAGACTCGACCGAGGGGGTCAAAGTTTCTGGTGAAATATGGGTGGACGGCGATAACGTGTTAGACCCTAAAGCAGATGTCACCTCCATAAGAAAGAAAATAGGATTGCTCTCTCAGAAGCCATCACCGTTACCCATGTCCATCTACGATAACGTAGCCTATGGTCCCAGGATTCACGGGTTGAGGGACAGGAAGGCGCTGGACAAAACCATCCACGATTGCTTGCAAACCGTCAGTTTATGGGACGAGGTGAAGGAGCGGCTTCGGGCTCCGGCAGCAAAACTATCCCTGGGACAACAGCAGCGCCTGTGCCTGGCGAGAAGCCTTGCGGTACAACCTGAAATTCTTTTGTGCGATGAGCCTACTTCCGCCCTTGACCCCATATCATCGCGAAATATTGAGAGCAAGCTCATCCAGCTTAAAGACAAATATACCATAGTGATTGTTACCCACATTCTGCGTCAGGCCAGAAGGCTGGCTGATTATGTGGTGCTCCTTTACCTAGGTCAGCTCGTCGAGCATGGCCCAGCCAAGGACATCCTTGAGAATCCAAAAGAATCCGTGACACAATCTTACATAAGAGGCGAGATTAGCTGACACATCCCAAGTTTAACCAAACCCGAGCGTCGTCGCCACCTGTGGTGTGGGCACATAGGTAGTCTAAGAATGGGGAAGGGGGGACTCGAACCCCCATGTCTTGCGACACTAGATCCTAAGTCTAGCCCGTCTGCCAGTTCCGGCACTCCCCCAAAGATAATAGTAAAACTCTCCTGCTGGAAAACAAGACAATTATTTCTAACAATATAGCACTTTAGTCCCTTATTCTCAAGCCACTTTAGAACGGGTCCATCTCAAATTTGAGTTAACCGATTTTATAGTATAAAATAAGGCATAAAAAGTGAGGCAAGGGCTTCACGGGAGGGTAAAATGAAACTGTGGAAAGGTCTTTTACTGGCGGTGTCATTGATAGCGCTGCTCACTCTTCCTTCCTGTGAACTTCTCGCGTCCCTGGGGCTGGGAGGAGGAAACCAACAACAACAAGCCTATGAAGAACAGATGAAAGCCTACCGGGAATATCAAAAGTATCTGGAGGAGTACCAGAAACAGCAAGATGCCTATAATGAGGAATTTATAAAAGCCCTTAGTGAACAACAGAAGAGAACCTATGAACAATACGGAGAAGCATTGCAGAAGTATTACGAGGAAAGACAGAAATCCATAGGAGAAGCATTGCAGGAGTATTACGAGGAAAAATAGGAATCCATAGAAAAAGCAATTTCCCAAATAAATTAAGCTCTCATGTAGCCATCTGGCAAGACATTTTCCATCAACAATCAGGGATTGAGTTACCATGACGATTGAGCAGAACGTGCGGCAAATATTAAGCGAATTGCCTGAAGGAGTCCAGCTAGTTGCCGCTGCCAAAATGAGGACACCGGAAGAGATTCTGGAAGCAATTGAAGCGGGAATAAAAATTATCGGCGAAAATTACGTCCAAGAAGCAGAAAAAGCCTTTGCCGTAATCGGCAATAAAGCGAAATGGCACTTAATTGGACAACTGCAAAAAAATAAGGTGAAAAAAGCGGTGAGAATATTCGATATGATTGAGACTGTGGATTCCTTTGAATTAGCCCAGGAAATTGATAAAAGATGCGCTCAAATTGGCAAAATAATGCCGGTGCTGGTTGAGGTAAACATCGGCGGAGAAGAACAAAAATCAGGCATCCACCCGGAAAATACGGAACCACTGGCTAGAGAGATGGCCACTTTGCCCAACATCAGATTAATGGGGCTGATGACGATAGGGCCCCTTTCCCCCAATGCGGAAGATTCCAGGCCTTATTTCGTGGAGATGAAAAAACTGTTTGACAAAATGAAGAAACTCAATCTGCCTAACGTAGAGATGAAATACCTTTCCATGGGAATGACGAATTCCTATAAAATCGCACCTGAGGAAGGCGCCAACATCGTGAGGATAGGCACCAAAATATTCGGTGAAAGACCTCAGAAGACCTGATGTGAGGCTTGTATTTTCGGCATAATCGTGCTATAATCCTTCAGAAAGGTAGAGTAATTAACTAAGTGGGTTTCATCCCACTTTTTTAATTGTATAATAGTGGAGAGTTTTAGCTAAGATGAAAAGTGATTTTCTGCTAGCCATTACTCAGCTTTCGGCGGAAAAGAATCTGCCTAAAGAAGTGGTTCTTTCGGCGGTAGAGGCAGCATTGGTCTCCGCCTATCGGAAAGATAATTTTGCTTCTAACCAGAATATTTCGGTCAAGATTAACCCCAATAGTGGCCGGGTTGAAGTATGGGCGGAAAAAACGGTGGTAGAACGGCCCACAGATAGCCGCCTTGAGATATCGTTAGCTGAGGCACGCCGATTGAAACCAGACGCCCAGATTGGCGAAACCGTAATGGTAGAAGCTACTCCCCATAATGCCGGGCGCATCGCAGCACAAACCGCAAAACAGGTTATATTGCAGCGCCTCCATGAAGCGGAGCACAGCGCCATCATTGAGGAATACACGGAGAAAGAAGAGGAAGTTGTCACCGGAATGGTACAGCGGATTGAGCCCGGACAGATATTTATTGACCTGGGGCGAACTGAGGCAATACTACCAGCATCAGAGCAGGTACGCAGCGAAAGGTACCGGGTGGGTCAACGGCTTAAAGTTTGCCTTCTGCAGGTGATGCGAACTAACAAAGGACCCCGGGTAGTGGTATCGCGTTCCCATCCCAATTTACTCCGCCGACTTCTCGAATTGGAGATTCCGGAAGTTTACAATGGCACCGTGGAAGTAAAATCGATTGCCCGTGAGGCTGGATATCGGAGCAAGGTAGCAGTTGCAGCCCGCCAGCAGGGTATTGACCCCGTTGGCTGCTGTGTTGGACTGCGCGGTATCAGAATACAGAATATTGTTAATGAGCTAAATGGGGAAAAGATTGATGTTATTCTTTGGAGTGCGGACCACGCTACCTTTATTACCAACGCCCTTAGCCCAGCCCAGATATTAAGTGTTGGCTTAAACGAAAATGAGAAAATAGCTACGGTGGTCGTCCCCGATAAGCAACTGTCACTAGCCATTGGTAAAGAAGGGCAGAATGCCAGGCTTGCTGCCAAATTGACGGGATGGCGAATTGATATTAAGAGCGCCTCAGCCTCTGAAGCGGAGAAGGTAGCCGCCAAACCATTAGCCAAAGCAGAAGAAAAAGAGGAAGCGGCGGTTACTGAAGGACCTCTGGCAGAAATGCCCGCTATTCTCGAACCAGCACCGGTATCGGCAGAGATACTTAAAGAAGAGACTGCCAAACCTGCCGAACCATTACCGACTGTGGAAGAGGTCTTTGCCCAACCACCGGTTTTCTTTAAGCCTGCAGCGACCGAAGAAAAAACTGAGCTTCGCTTTGCTGAGGACCTCATGGTGTCTAGACCGGATAAGACGGAAGATAAATCAAAGAAAAAGAAAAAGAAGGGGACGCCGGGCAGAGAAAGTGCTGAAGATGGCGTCAGGCTTAAGAAACGCCGCCGAGAAAGGGAATCTTTAGACGAGAGTGAAGAGTACTAGTTCCGTTCGCCTTAAGCATATCCCCCAGCGCACCTGTCTGGGTTGTCGCCAGGTAAAAGCAAAACGCGAATTAATTCGCCTGGTGTGTATTCCTGATGGCGATATAGAGATTGACACCACCGGGAAGAAAGCGGGACGTGGTGCTTATCTCTGCCCGACCTGGGAGTGCTGGGAAGCTGGGTTAAAAAACAAGCGGCTAGAATATGCTTTTAGAAGCCGGCTTACCCAGGACAACCGGGAACAGCTTCTAAAAGATGCCAGAGACCTGCTTAAAGGAGCTAAATAGTGGCCCAGGCAAGTAAACCGGATAATATCACCGAACCAACGGAAGAGCAGAGCAGCGAACAGCCGACTGCTACCACGGCACGTCAGATTGAGCTGCCTCACTCCGCAAGCGTGAGGCAGTTAGCTGAGCTTTTGCAGATTAGCCCCATAGAAATCATCAAACAGCTGATGAGAAAAGGCATTATGGCTAATATTAACCAGGTTATTGATTATGAAACGGCAGCGGCAGTAGCTGCCGTTTTGGGTTATGAAGCACGCCCACAGCCCCGGGCAGGACAGAGGTCAGCCAGCGCCATCAGTGAGATGCGGAAGCACCGGCAACTGCCAGTTGAGGAAGCCGGTAACTTGCAGCTACGGCCTCCAGTAGTTACCGTCATGGGACATGTTGACCACGGTAAGACGAGACTACTTGACGCCATCAGACAAACCAATGTCATGGCGGCTGAGGCTGGAGGTATTACCCAGCATATTGGTGCCTACCAAGTACAGATTGATAACCAAAAAATTACTTTCCTAGATACCCCTGGCCATGAAGCTTTTACCGCCATGCGAGCTCATGGTGCGCAGATAACTGATATTACCATTCTGGTGGTGGCGGCGGATGATGGGGTAATGCCACAAACCCTGGAAGCCATAGACCATGCTCGGGCGGCTGGAGTGCCTATCGTCGTCGCCATCAATAAAATTGATAAACCAGAAGCAAATCCAGAAAAAGTAAAGAAGCAACTAGCTGAAGTCGGTTTGCTCATTGAGGAATGGGGTGGCGATACTGTCTGCGTTGAAATCTCGGCTAAGGAGAAGATAGGTATCGATGAGCTCCTGGCAAATCTGCTGGTGGTGGCGGAGATGGAGGAGTTGAAAGCAAATCCAGCGGGGCCAGCAATCGGTGTGGTTATCGAGGCGGAAATGGACCGGTCTAGGGGTCCCTTAGCTACCGTCTTGGTTAATAATGGAACCTTAAAGATTGGTGACACAGTAGTCGTTGGTGCCACCTGGGGTAGAGTCAGAGCCATGTTTAACGATACCGGCAAGCAGATGAAGAAAGCCGGGCCAGCTACCCCGGTAGAGATTCTCGGACTAAACAGTGTACCTCAGGTCGCTGATACCCTAACCGTGGTGGCTAATGAGCAACAAGCACAGGCCCTGGTCGAAAAGCACAAGAAGGAGATAAAAGAAAAAGCTTCACCCAAAGCCGTGAGCCTCAGTAATCTTTACGACCAGATAAGTGCCGGGCAGGTAAAAGGGCTTAATGTTATCCTCAAGACCGACGTTCAGGGTAGTATCGAGCCAATAAGAAGCTCGCTGGAACGTCTGGGAACGGAGGAAGTCCAGGTCAGAATCATCCACAGCGGCACTGGCAATATTACCGAGAGTGATGTTATGCTGGCGGCGGCTTCCAAGGGACTGATTATCGGTTTTGGCGTGGGCACGGAAGAGGGGGCACGTCGTCTGGCACACGTGGAAGGCGTTGATATACGCCACTATGATATCATTTATAACCTGGTCGATGATGTGAATAAGGCACTCAAAGGCTTGCTCGAACCGTCCCTTGTTGAGGTTATTGAGGGACGGGCTGAAGTACGAGCTGTTTTTCCGGCGGTTAAAGGGACAAAAGTAGCTGGCGCCTACGTTGCTGAAGGTAAGGCTACCCGCAATGTTCAGGTCAGGGTGCGGCGAGGGGGAGAAATAGTAAATGAATCTACGGTCAGCAGCTTGAGACGCTTCAAGGATGATGTCAGAGAAGTAGCCGCCGGCTACGAGTGTGGCATTGGTATCAAGGACTTCAACGATTTTCAAGTTGGTGATGTTCTGGAATTCGTCAGGGTAGAGAAAGCCGCCTAGCCAGCCCAACTAATCGCCGGGAGCTAGTTATTATGACACACCGCATTGAGCGAGTAAATAATCTCATTCGCCAGGAAATCAGTGAACTGCTGCGTCGCCAGGTCAAAGACCCTCGACTTGGCACCTTTCTTGCTGTGACTGAAGTTATTACCTCTCCTGACCTCAGATATGCCAAGGTATTCGTTAGCTGCCTCAGCAGCCAGGAAGAAAGACAAGCGACTTTAAATGCCTTAACTGGGGCTTCAAATTTTTTCCGCAAGGAGTTGGCCAAAAGTCTGCGTCTGCGACGTGTTCCAGAGTTGAGCTTTCACTGGGATGACTCCATTGAACGCGGTGACCACCTTATGCGGTTAATCGACCAAATAAGCCCACCAGACCAATGAATCCGGTGCGGTTACGATGACCTCGCCAAAGGGTGAACTGTGGACGGCATCCTGAATATCAATAAGCCTTTGGGTAAAACCTCCTATAGTGTGGTGGCTCTGGTGAAACGGCTCAGTGGTGAGCGGCGGGTGGGGCATGCTGGCACCCTCGACCCGATAGCTACCGGCGTCCTGCCCATTTGTCTGGGACAGGGGACACGCATTATCGAATTTTTGCAGAATGCCCACAAGACTTATCGAGCGCAGATTGAATTGGGTGTGACCACAGACACCTATGACGCCAGCGGCAAGATTCTTGGTAAGAAAGACCCCTCCGGCATCAGCCGAGAACAGTTAGAATCGGCGCTGGCTGCCTTCTGCGGCTTAACCCGGCAGACTCCGCCAATGTATAGTGCGGTGAAACACCAGGGGCAGAGATTATACGAACTGGCACGAGCTGGCATCAAGGTAGCACGGAAAAGCCGACCAACCAGAATTTATCGCCTGGAGATTGCCGACTGGCAGCCGCCGTCAGTCACCATAGAGGTAGAATGTGGCAAAGGTACCTATATCCGTTCCCTGGCTCATGATTTGGGGCAATCCCTGGGTTGTGGGGCTAATTTAAAGAGCCTGACCCGCTTGAGTTAT
This sequence comes from uncultured Dehalococcoidaceae bacterium, assembly GCA_964623035.1. GTDB lineage: Bacteria > Chloroflexota > Dehalococcoidia > Dehalococcoidales > RBG-16-60-22 > CAZUSN01. The sequence goes on from CAZUSN010000014.1 coordinate 8,252, forward strand.
GGTCCTTTTGACATCAAGGCGGCGCTTTCTGTGCCCCAGCTTGAGGATGCCTTCCGCTGCGGTTACTGGCAATACTTTGTTCATCCCATAGATACTGTGCTCCTATCCTGGACAGCAGTAGTGGTCAATGATGCCACCGAAAATGCCATAAGGAGTGGGGTTCCCGTGACTCTAGCCAACTATAACCGCATTGTTTTAACCGAGTCCGCCACCGCTGCTCTCTGCCGTACCTATACCCAAGACGGACGCTTCCTCGGGGTACTGCGCTTTGACCAGCAAAGAGGTCAATGGCAGCCGGAAAAAGTTTTCTTATCGTCAGATGATTAGCCATTCGACTCTCACCTGGCTAAATTTCCCAGGCAAACTATCTAAATCTTGACAGTCTCGTTTAATAAAGGTATAGTTTCAAGCGGTGTCAAATACAAGACAAGTCAAGTCCATTACTCCAAGCGCAAGTGAAAGGAGGAAAATCAAAAATATGGGCAAGATAAATGTAGCCCTCATTGGAATTGGCAACTGCTGTTCTTCACTGGTCCAGGGCGTCTATTACTACGGTAAGGCGAAGGAGAATGAATTCGTGCCCGGGTTGATGCATGTCAATCTCGGGGGATACCACATCAGTGACATCAATTTCGTGGCTGCTTTTGATATTGATAAAAACAAGGTGGGCAAAGACCTGGCGGAGGCTATCTTCACGCTGCCCAATAATACTTTTAAATTTTGCGATGTGCCCCCTACCGGCGTCATCGTTCAACGGGGGATGACCCACGATGGCCTGGGTAAATACCTATCTCAAATAATCCAGAAAGCTCCCGGGTCAACAGCGGACATCGTTAAAATCCTCAAGGAAACCGAGACTCATATTGTCATTAACTATTTACCCGTCGGTAGTGAAGAGGCAACCAAATGGTATATTGAGCAGGTTATGACGGCCGGCTGCGGCTTTATCAACTGTATCCCGGTCTTTATTGCTCGTGAGAAATACTGGCAGAAACGCTTTGCCGAAAAGGGGCTTCCCGTAATCGGTGATGATATCAAATCTCAGGTCGGTGCCACCATTACCCACCGGGTGTTGACCCGGCTCTTTCGAGACCGCGGCGTCAAGCTGGAGCGAACCTACCAGCTCAACTTCGGCGGCAATACTGACTTCTATAATATGCTGGAGCGGGAACGGCTTGAATCTAAGAAGATATCAAAAACTACCGCGGTTACTTCACAACTAGATTACAAAATTGACCCCGATAATATCCACGTTGGTCCCAGCGATTATGTGCCGTGGCTGCTAGACCGCAAGATTTGTTACATCAGGATGGAGGGAAGAACCTTTGGCGATGTTCCTCTAAATTTGGATTTGAAGCTTGAGGTCTGGGACAGTCCTAACTCAGCCGGGGTGGTCATTGATGCCATAAGGTGTTGCAAGCTTGCTTTGGACCGCGGCCTAAGTGGAGAACTGGTTGGTCCATCAGCCTATTTCATGAAATCACCCCCGATTCAATATACTGATGACGAAGCGCACCGCATGGTGGAAGAGTTTATTGCTGACACAGGGCAGGCTCGCAAGAGAAGAGCATCCAGATAACTTCAATGATGGTTGAATTCTTATCCTTGTGACGTAATATGTCATGGTGAAAGAGAGCCTGAAACTGGAGTGATATCAGGTTTATGCAAAGCAGCTCTGTTAAGACAGCCCCAAGAGAGCAAGCACCGACGGTGAAGTTAGCTGAAATTCGGCAGACGGTTGCCAATTACCTTACCCGACCAATGGTACGGCTTTTAGCCAGGACCGCAATAACTCCGAACATCATAACCTGGTTCAGTTTTGTCCTCTCGGCTGGGGCAGCGGCTCTTATCTTTACCAATCACCTTTTTGCTGCCGGCTTCATGGTGCTGGTGGCTGGACTCTTTGACCTGCTGGATGGGGCACTGGCTCGTCACACTGACCAGGTCACCCGATTTGGCGGCATCCTTGACTCGACACTTGACCGTATTGCTGAGGCGTTATTACTATTAGCGATTTTGATATTATACGCCAAGGAAGGGTCAACTCTGGGAATTTTACTGGCTGGCATTGCGCTGCCCAGCTCACAAATGGTGAGCTATATCAGAGCCAGGGCGGAAGCCGCCAATCTGGAATGCAAGGTGGGACTATTCACTCGAGGAGAGAGGGTCATTGTTTTAGCGCTTGGTCTTTTGCTGAGCAGGATTGATTATGCCTTGATTATTGCCTTAAGTGTCATCGTTTTCTTTAGCCTTTTTACCGCGGGACAGAGGCTATGGCACGTGTGGCAGCAAACGAAAACTGACCGACTTTCAACTTAGGGGGACCAAATGCCAGTTATTGCCGTTATCGGAGCGCAGTGGGGAGACGAAGGAAAGGGCAAGATAGTTGACCTGCTGGCGGAAAAAGCCAAGATAGTGACGCGTTTTTCCGGTGGCGATAATGCCGGGCACACCGTAGTTAACCAGTACGGTGAGTTTAAACTGCACCTTGTTCCCTCCGGCATCTTCTCCTCCCGAACCATCTGTATTATTGGCAATGGAGTAGTCGTCAACCCCAGCGTTTTGCTTGATGAGATAGCTCAACTCAATCAGCGCGGCGTGGATACCTCCCGTTTATTCATCAGCGACCGAGCTCATTTAATTATGCCATATCATATCCTGCTTGACGGCTTGGAGGAGGAGGCAAGAGGAGGCAAAGCCATTGGCACCACGCGCAAGGGCATTGGTCCTGCTTTCGCTGATAAAATCGCCAGATTAGGTATTAGAACCAGCGACCTTTTAGAAAAAGAATTATTCCGTGAGCGACTTCACGCCATCCTTGAGCAGAAAAACGCTATTTTGACCAAGGTTTATGGAGCCAGTCCCCTAGCGGAGGATGAGATATACCGTCAATATTGTCAGTATGGAGAGCAACTTGCCTCACGTATTCGTGAGACAACGATAATGCTTGAAGAAGCCTTAAAGAGCGGGGAGCTGGTTTTATTGGAAGGAGCCCAGGGAACCTTGCTTGACCCTGATTTTGGCACCTATCCATATGCCACTTCCTCCTCACCACTGTCGGGAGGTGGCTGTGTCGGGGCGGGCTTGGGCCCCGGCAAGATTGACCAAGTTCTGGGTGTGTTTAAGGCGTATAATACACGGGTCGGTGGCGGCCCAATGCCCACAGAGCTCAAAGACGAAATCGGCAACCTGATTCGAGAGCGGGCTCATGAATATGGCACCACCACCGGCCGCCCCCGCCGCTGTGGCTGGTTTGACGCTGTGGCAGCCAAGTTTGCCACCAGAATAAACAGCTTTACCCGGGCAGCCATCACCCGACTTGATGTCCTTGATACCCTGCCCAGCCTGAAAATCTGCCTGGGCTACAGAGTGAATGGCAAGCCTATTGATGGTTTCCCCGCCAGCGCTGTTACCCTGGAAAAGTGCCAGCCAGTCTATGAAGAACTACCCGGGTGGCAGGTTCCCACCAGCGATATCAGGAACTTCCGCCAGTTACCGAAGCAGGCTCGCCAGTATGTCGAGAGGTTAGAAGAGCTTATTTCCTGCCCTATCAGCATCATCTCGGTGGGCATGAGACGAGAACAAACCATCTGGAAGATGCCTATCTTATAATCACTGAAGAAAACTCAAATAAGGAGGACGACGGGTAAGATGAAAAGGAAAGAGCCTTACGCCACTGAGGAAGAGTTCAAGAAGCGCGTCATTCGTTATCGTGACATTCCCCTTGTTGAGCTTGCCCCCACGGTCAATGCTCACATTTTATCCTCGGAGCGAATGACAGCTATCTTTGTCACCATGGCGCCCAATGCCGTTGTGCCACCCCACCGCCATGAACCAGAACAGGTTATGCTCATTGTTAGCGGAGCCTGCGACCAGCTAGTTGAGGGGAAACTATATCACCTTGAGGAGGGTGATGTCATCATCTACCCTTCCAATATGGAGCACGGGACCTACGCTTCTGAGAGGGGCTGCCGCACCATCGAGTTCTTCGCCCCCATCCGTCAGGACTATATGGAAAAACTGGCGGCGGTGAAGAAGAAACTGGGAAAGAAGTAGCCCTTATTTTACCGGCAGGTCAATGGTATATTTTTTCAACATGTCCCTGATAATCGCCGCTGTCTTCTCATCAGGCTCACAGAGAGGCAGGCGCGGCTTGCCCACCCGGAAACCAACGTAATTGACGGCATATTTTATCGGAATGGGGTTGGAGACAATGAACATGGCATTGAACAGGGGCAGAAGCCGGCGGTGCATGGCTGCCGCCTCCTCAATCTTACCAGCGAGAAAACTATTAATCATCTGTTTAATCTGTTTGCCCACCAGATGTGAGACCACGCTGATGATGCCGTAGGCACCGAGAGCCATCATGGGGAAGGTATCGCTGTCATTACCGCTCCAGACAATGAAATCATCCCTGGTATCATTGATAATCTTGGCGATTTGCTCAAAATTACCACTGGCTTCCTTTACCCCGATGATATTGTCAATCTGGCTCAGCCTGATAACAGTCTCCGCTGTCATATTGGTTACCGTGCGCGACGGCACATTGTAAAGGATACAGGGCAAGCTGGTGCTTTCCGCCACCTTCTTAAAGTGTTGATATAGTCCTTCTTGAGTAGGCTTATTGTAGTAAGGCACTACTAACAGACAGGCATCAACCCCGATTTTCTCCGCCTCTTTGGTTGCCTCCAGAGCTTCAGCAGTGCTGTTGCTACCCGTGCCGGCGATAACTGACCCCCGTCCCCCCACCGCCTTCTTTATTTCCCGGAAAAGGCGATACTCTTCTGGCCGAAGCATGGTCGGTGATTCCCCAGTAGTACCTACCACCACCACCCCATCACTCCCCGAATCGAGCAGGGCAAGAGCCAGCTTTTTCGCCTGCTCATAGTCAACTTCCCCCTTCTCATCAAAGGGTGTCACCATGGCGGTTATTAATCTGCCCAATTCTTTCATTTTCTCACCTCCGTGGTTTTAGCCAGTCCCTTTTTAGCATCTCCTCAGCAATCTGGACGGCATTTAATGCCGCTCCCTTGCGGATATTGTCGGCAACCACCCAAATGACCAGACCGTTAGGATGGGAAGTATCACGGCGAATACGACCGACATAAACCTCATCAGTGCCAGCCACTGCCAAGGGCTGAGGATAAAGGCTGATAGCAGGGTCATCCAGAATCTTGACTCCTGGAGCTTCGGCAAGAATTCGCTCTGCGTCATCAGGAAGCATGGGAGAGGAGAATTCAACGGTGACCGCCTCGCTATGTCCAATGAATACCGGAACCCGTACACAGGTAGCCGCAATAGCGATTTCATTGGCGTGCATTATCTTCCTGGTCTCATGCTCCATTTTCCATTCTTCTCTGGTATAGCCATCGTCCAAAAATACATCTATTTCCGGCAGCAAATTAAAGGCTATCTGGTGAGGGTAAACATGAGGAATAGTAGTCTGTCCTTCCAGAACTTGCTTGGTTTGCACGGTTAGTTCTTCCATCGCTGCCAAGCCAGTACCAGATACCGACTGGTAAGTGCTCACCACAATGCGCTTGATGGGGTTCACTTTGTGTAGTGGATATAACGCCACCACCATCTGAATTGTCGAGCAATTTGGATTGGCGATAATCCCGTTATGCCATTCAATGTCATCAGGATTTACTTCAGGCACTACCAACGGTACATCAGGCTCCATTCTGAAAGCGGCGCTGTTATCAACAACCACCGCACCTGACTGTGCCGCTATCGGTGCGAAATGGCGACTAATCTGAGCGCCAGCAGAGAAAAGGGCAATATCTATCCCCTCAAATGACTCAGGAGCCGTCTCCTGGACCTCAATCTCTTCTTCCTTGACCACTAGCCTTTTACCCGCCGAACGGTCGGAGGCAAAAAGGCGAACCGATTTCATGGGGAAATCACGTTGCACCAGTACCTTGATGAACTCCTGTCCCACCATTCCGGTAGCACCGACAATGGCGATATGGTACTCTTTCATGGTCACCTCACAAACCAAGTAATTTATCTAAACCGTAGGTGAGCCCCCGGCGCTTAACCACTTCCTTAATCGCCAGCATCACGCCAGGTGTATAGCATTCTCGATTAATGGTATCATGGCGTATGCTTACCGTTTGCCCCGGCCCACCCAGAATTACTTCCTGATGTGCCATCAGACCAGGCAGGCGTACGCTATGAATGGTTACCCCTTCAACCTGCTGTCCCCGACTCTCGGCACCCTTCCCTGCCGGCTGGAGAAATGGCTTACCCCTGGCCGCCGCCATCATCTTTGCTGTGGTAAGAGCTGTTCCTGAAGGCGCATCAGCTTTCAAGTGGTGGTGTAGCTCGATGATTTCGGCATAATCCAGGTATTTGGCGGCAATCTTGGCTAAATGCATCATTAAAACAGCACCAAGGGCAAAGTTCGGCGCCACCACGGCACCAACTTTATGCGCCCTAGCCAGACGGTCAATCTCTTTGATGTCATCCGGGCTCAAGCCGGTAGTTCCGATTACCACATTAACGCCTTTTTCGGTAGCCAGACGCACCGCGGGCATGGTCGCCTGAGCAATGGTGAAATCCACCATGACATCAGGTTGGCAACTGCTCAGGATATGACCTAAATTGGCCGAGAAGGGAACCGAGCCAGAGCCGTCAGGCAGGGTTAGCGAATCCTGAGTTGCCTTCAGGTCCACCGCGCCAACTAACTGCATTTCTGGCTCATGGCATACCGCTTTAACCATCTCCTGCCCCACCCTGCCCGCTGCCCCATGAACAACTACCTTTATTGGTTCCATAATTCAACCTTTCTTTAATACTGAGAAAGGCTTTTTAATCATCCCGGAAAGCATCTCTTGACGGACGCGGTCTATTTCTTGATGAATTCCGGCGTTTCGGATATGGTTCAGCACCCCGTCTAAAGGGGCGACTTGCCCCTGATGAATCTCTCACCTTGGCTCCCGGCAGTCGGGAAAGGTTTTCGAAAACAGCCCGCCTTGATAGATTTATCCTGCCCATATTGTCGATGTTGATTACTTTGACCATAATCTCATCGCCCACCTTAACCACGTCTTCCACTCTGGCTACTCTATAGTCAGCCAGTTCACTGATGTGAACCAAGCCTTCTTTGCCGGGGAGAACCTCGACCATAGCACCAAAATCAAAGATACGGGTTACTTTCCCCGTATAAATGCTGCCAACCTCCGCCTCTTTGGTCAAACTTTCTATCATTTCAATAGCACGACGAGCGCTTTCGGCATCAGCCGAGCCAATCAGTACCGTGCCGTCATCGCTAATATCAACCGTTGCCTTGGTTTCTTCAATAATTGACCTGATAGTTTTGCCACCGGTGCCAATGACACTGCCAATCTTGCTCGGGTCAATGGTTATCTTATACATTCGCGGCGCATAGAGGCTAACTTCAGGTCGGCTGGAGCTGATGGTTTGGTTCATCTTATCCAGAATGAAAAGACGAGCCTCTCGACCCTGCTTTATTATCTTTTCCAAGATTTCTAAACTGACGCCCTTAAGCTTAATATCCATCTGGAGCGCGGTAATGCCATCTTTAGTCCCGGCAATCTTAAAGTCCATATCACCATAGGCATCCTCAAAGCCCTCAATATCAGTCAAGATAACATGGTCACCATTACCACCAGTGACCAAGCCCATAGCCACTCCAGCCACGGCAGTCTTTATCGGAATCCCGGCATCCATCAGAGACAGGCTGCCAGCACAAACACTGGCCATGGAGGTGCTGCCGCTCGAGCTCAAGACTTCAGAGACGAGACGAATGGTGTAGGGAAAATCTTCATCCTTGGGCAACACCGGTACTAAAGCTCGTTCCGCAAGCGCCCCGTGCCCAATTTCGCGGCGACCGGGAGAACCCAGCCTTTTTACCTCACCACTGGAAAAAGGCGGGAAATTATAATGATGGATAAAGCGCTTCGTTTCCTCAATGCCCAGTCCATCAAGCTGCTGCTCTTGTCGGGTAGAACCCAAGGTAGCAATGGTCAGCACCTGAGTTTGACCCCGGCTGAAAAGTGCCGAACCATGGGTCCGGGGCAGCAGTCCTACTTCAGCGCTAATCGGTCTGACCTCGGTCAAGCCACGACCATTAAGACGCTGCCCTTTGAGAATTCCGCTCCTTACCTCAGCCTTAGTCTTAGCCTCAAAAGCAGCCAGTATATCCTCTTCGGCGTATGTCTCCCCGAGACTCGTCACCAGCTCCTTTTTGAACTCAGAAATCAATTGCTCACGTTGTTGTTTATCCGGTTCCATTATTGCCTGGGACAGTCTTTCCTCAACGGCTGAGGAAACTGCGGCCATTAATTCAGGAGCAATTTCATGGCTTGGGACTTCTTCCTTGGGTCTGCCACAAGCCTGCTGAAGCTGCTTCTGAAGCTGGATAATGGGTTGATTTGCCTCATGCCCAAATTGGATAGCCTGGGGAATAAGCTCCTCTGGCATCTCTTTGGCACCGGCTTCGACCATGACGATGGCTTCTTTGGTGCTGGCCACCACCAGGTCAAGCTGGCTATCTTCAAGCTGGGCTAAGGTTGGATTTAATACCAGCTCACCATTGATATAGCCAACGTGAACCGCGCTTATCGGGCTATCAAATGGTACCTCTGATATCGATAGCGCTGCCGAAGCACCGATAACCGCGAGCACATCAGGGTCGTTTTCCTGGTCAGCGGAAAGAACGGTAGCGATAATCTGGATATCACGTCGCCACTCCTTAGGCAAAAGCGGGCGTATCGGGCGGTCAACCAGCCGACAGGCTAGGATGGCTTCCTCGCTGGGGCGACCTTCTCTGCGGATAAAGCCACCGGGGATTTTACCCGCAGCATACAGTCTTTCTTCATAGTCAACGGTTAAGGGAACAATATCCTTTTCTTCCCGTGGTTCATCAGAAACGGTAGCTGTAACCAGAACTACCGTATCTCCATAGCGAACTGTTACCGCACCACTGGCCTGCCCGGCGAACTTTCCCGTCTCAATAATGAGAGTTCTGCCACCAACCTCACACTGAAAACATTGCGGATTTGCCATATCCCCATCACACCCTAGCTTTATTTACGTAGCCCAAGCCGTTTGATTAGCTTATTATAGCGACCGACATCCTCCCGACTCAAGTAGTTGAGCAGCCTTCTCCTTTGCCCAACAAGCTTAAGCAAGCCTCGCTGAGAATGAAAATCACGACGGTGAGCCGTCATATGGTCGGTTAATTGCCTAATCCTTTCGGTAAGCAAGGCTACCTGCACCTCGGTCGAACCAGTATCTCCCTCGCGGCTTTGATAATTATGGATAATCTCTTCCTTCTTTTCCTTTGCCAAACTACACCTCTCTACCCTCATCACGGGACAATATTTAGAAGTTAAAAAATTATACCATAATGTTAAAATACAAAACAATGGCTGATATTAGACAAGTGAACTGCTGCTTAGTATAATTTAGTATAATATTAACCACATGGCGTTTTACGCAATTGATAAGGGATACTTAAAATATGGAAAAGGCGTTAGATGAATTAGCAACCAGTGGTGTTACTCCGAATATAACCTGTTACTTATTTTCCGGGGAGGAGTGGCGGCAGAAAACGGTTACCGTGCCCAGTGAAATGGGCTTAACCATCTTCATCAATGGCCAGGAAATAGCCACCATCCTCTGTACTCCAACCAAGTTGACTCACCTCGTCCTTGGCTTTATGTACTCGGAAGGAATCATTGCTGATATGGGTGATGTCGCCAGCCTGCGGGTTTGTGAGGATGAGCCTATCGCTGATGTTAGACTAACCAAAAGTGAGTATACTCCCCCATCCCGGCGAACCCTGACTTCAGGTTGTGGCAGTGGGGTAAGCTTTGAAACTCAGGCGCCGAAGGTAGATTCAGATTTGGTGGTTACGCCGGAGGAGGTGCAAGCGCTGATGAAGCAGCTGTACCAGCAGCAGAACTTGTTTCAGCTCAGTGGCGGCATTCATTCTTCGGCGCTATGTGACCGCAAGCAAATACTCGTGCTCGCCGAGGATATCGGACGGCACAATACTTTAGATAAGATTATGGGAGAATGCTTGATGAGGCGATTGCCAGCTCGAGGTCACCTCTTAATCACCACGGGTCGTATCTCCTCAGAAATGTTGCTTAAGGCTGCCAGAATGCAGGCTCCGATTGTTGTCTCGCGCAGTTCACCGACTGAGCGCGCTATCAGGCTGGGCAAGGAACTGGGCATCACCGTAATCGGTTATGCCCGCGGTGACCATCTTTCCGTTTTCTCTGGTGAAGAACGTTTATTGCGTACTGACAACCAAGCTAAGTAAGGTTTTATAATAAGACTATAATAAGGCAATATACCGGTAGGAGGAATATGTCATGCCATTTCGGATGGGACCATGGGAAATCGCTCTTATCCTGATAATTATCCTCATCGTTTTCGGAGTCGGGAAGCTGCCCCAAGTTGGCGGTGCCATCGGTAAGGGCATACGAGCCTTCAGGAAAGGGCAGCGTGGTGAGGATTCTGAAGAGGAGAAAGAGGAGGAACCAAAACCGAAGAAAACCACCGGCAAGAGAACGCCCAAGAGCTAAACCCCACTAACAGTGGTAAAAACAGAATCCTCTAATGACTCCCTGTCTTCGCCTTCAGCTATCCGGATGATACAAGGTAAGCAGTAAACATGGATTTTTTCGGAATAGGCTTCGGAGAAGTATTATTAATCCTCATTCTGGTACTGATAATCTGGGGACCGAAAAGATTGCCCCAAGTTGCTCGAACTCTGGGCAAAACGTTTCGTGCCCTAAGAAAAGCCTCTTACGACTTCACCACACAGGTGACCAGAGAATTAGACAGCGAAGAAACAGAGAACAAAGCAACAAAGCAACTTCACCAACGAAGACAAGTTAGTGACCACAAACCAAAGAGTAGTTAAATATTTAACCACCCGGGAAACAATGTCCGAAAATGAGTAATGGGGAAAAGACTTCTATCCTGAGCCATCTTTTGGAATTACGCTCCCGTTTAATCAAGAGCCTGATTGCCGTAGCCGTTGCCTCCGTTATCGCTTTCATCTTTTACGACTGGATATTTTACATCTTGAAGTTGCCCGCCGAAGGTATCAACCTTATTTACATCGAAATGACCGAGATGATTGGCACCATCATGAAAGTATGCCTTACCACAGGCGTTATTCTAGCCATGCCCTATCTTGTCTACCACGGTATTATGTTTGTCTCCCCGGCACTTACTCCCAAAGAAAAAAAATATGTCTATCTGATACTTCCCTGGATAGCGTTGATGTTTTTGGGTGGGGTCGTTTTTGGTTACTTCATTCTGATACCACCGGCCACCAGATTCTTAATTAGCTTCGGCTCTGACATCGCCACCCCCGAGATAAGGGTCGGAAATTACGTGTCCATCGTGGCCAGGTTGTTGCTGTCGGTTGGTCTGGTCTTTGAGATGCCGGTAATCACCACCTTCCTCGCCAGATTAGGTGTTCTCAAGCCAAAGTGGCTCTCCGACCATCGTCGGGCAGCCATTGTCTTCGCCTTTATCCTGGCGGCGATAATCACCCCAACCTTTGACCCGATAAATCAAAGCCTGGTGGCTATCCCGCTCATTGTTCTTTACGAGATGAGCATCTGGCTGGCTAAGCTCGTCTATCGAAAAGAGCCGAGAGTGGTTGAGACCATATCCTCAGCCGCTTCATAGGGTTACTGCCAGACCGGGTTCAAGGTTGTTTACTAACCCCTTACCCTGTATCCCTCTCCCCTTGCCAATGGGAGAGGGAAGAGGTTTTTGAGAGGGGCAAAGCCCCTTTAACTTCCCTTATCTTTTTAGGAGTGTCTAAGAGAGGCTACGCCTCTCTTTCTTACTCTCCCCCTTCCCTT
>CAZUSN010000015.1:0-20065 GCA_964623035.1 uncultured Dehalococcoidaceae bacterium
TTATTGCCCCCACCCACCCTACCCCACGTGAGGCACTATCTAAGTCCTGTAATAAGAACCCTGAAGATATGCCCAAGCGCCTTTCCGTTATCAGCTGGATACTGCCGATTACCAGTAAAACACGCAAGTCTAATCGCCAGCAGACAAAAGCCCCGTCTCGCCCTTGGGCGTACACTCGCTGGTACGGCGAGAAATTCAATGAGGCACTGCGGGAATATGTCGTTGAGCTTCTCGCCGAAAAAGGATATCTGGCAACAGCGCCGGCGCTGCAACCCTATTTTAAAATCGATAGCAATGAGAAGGGGCGCTACTCAAACTGGTCAGAGCGGCATATTGCCTATGCTGCCGGGCTGGGCACTTTCAGCCTTTCCGATGGCTTTATTACGGAACTGGGCATTGCCCACCGCTGCGGTAGCGTGGTCACCGATTTAGAGTTGCCAATAAGCCCCAGGACTGCCAGAAGCCCTTACTCCAATTGCCTATTTTATGTAAACCTCAAGTGCCACGCTTGTATTCCCCGCTGCCCTGCCGGAGCCATCACCGAGAGCGGTCACAATAAAATAAAGTGCCATGATTACTGTTTCTCTGATTTAGGCTATCTGGTGGAAGAATACAAGGTTGGTGTGGTTGGCTGCGGTCTCTGCCAGACCAGAGTCCCCTGCGAGTTCAGAAACCCGGCGAAGAAATTGAACGCTTAACTATCTCCCCACACCCCGTCTTTCCAAAGACTTTCCAGCTTTGCTGGCATTAGTCTATTGGCTAAATTTTCTCTGCTCTTGGTATAGACTTTAATATAATTGCCAGTATAACCAGACCAGATGCCATCGGACTGCTTCTCCCATAATACTGTCATAGTTTTGCCCAAGAATCTCCGGTGGAAGTTCTGACCACTTTCCTCGGCTAATGTCAGCATCTCCCGACTACGCCCCTTTTTAACCTTGTCTGCTATTTGATTTGGCATCCGGGCTGCCTCAGTTCCCTGACGCGGTGAGTAGGGAAAGACATGAATGCGGGCAAATTCCATCTGACGGCAGAAATCGTAGCTTTCCTGAAATTCCTTTTCTGTCTCACCGGGGAAGCCAACGATAACATCGGTGGTGATGGCTGCTTCCGGCACCGTCTGCCGAATCAGTGAAACGGCTCGCTGATAATCCGCAGTGGTATAACGTCGCTTCATCCGTTCCAGCACGGCATCGCTGCCGCTCTGGAGGGAGAGGTGAAAATGCGGACAGAGCCGGTTATTACGCCACAAGCCGATAAACTCTGGGGAGATTTCCTGAGGCTGCAATGAAGACAACCTCAGCCTGGCGATATCGGTTTCCCTCAAGATACGCTCCAGCAGTCCCTTCAGATTAACCCCTTCATAACTATACGAACCAATTTCAGTTCCGGTAAGCACCACCTCTTTCACACCGCCTCCCACCCTCTGTCTGACCTCGCCAACAACCTGGTCAACGGGCACGCTTTCCTCCCTCCTCCGCACCAGAGGCACAATGCAGTAAGCACAAAAATTATGGCATCCGTCCTGAACTTTGACGAAAGAGCGGGTGCGGGCACCATTATAATAGCGACCAGCCTGGTTACAGGGTGAAAAGCTCAAAAAATGGGACTTTAGCAGCCATGGCAGCAGATGCGTTTTCTGCTCATTGCCCAGGACAAGCTCAACCCCTTCAATCTGAGAAAGCTCCCGGGGCGACCTTTCTGCATAACAGCCAATCGCCACCAGACGCGCACCGGGGTTCTGGCGATGTGCCTGCCGAAGCAGGTGGCGGGATTTGCGGTCGGCAAGATGAGTAACGGTGCAGGTATTCAGAATATAGACATCAGCTTCGCTCGCTGAGGGTACCAGTTCATAGCCTGCCTCAGCCAGTTGCCGGGCAAAAAACTCTGTCTCCGCCTGATTCAGCTTACAACCCAGGCTATCGAGGGCAACTCTGGCTCTTTTTATTTCGTTCATCCCAAATTCCATTATACTGTCCGCTTCTCTAAACGGTCAAAGCTGAAGAAGAGACTGTTTAGCAACCTATCCCCCTTGCCCCCTTCCCTTGATAAGAGAAAGGGGAGTTTAGGTAAGAGAGGGGGGCTTCACCCCTCTCTAGAATCTCTTCCCTCCCCCCTTGGCAAGGGGAGAGGGACAAAGGGTGAGGGGTTGTTAAAGGCTCTATGAAGAAGCAACTTGCAAAGAAGCCAAAATTATGGTAATAAATTACTATAAATAAAAGGTGCTCTATGACCCGCAGAATTGTGGAGAAAGCCCCAGGGAACAGCTGCTGCAGATGAATAACATTTATAATAGAGTCGTCATTACCGGGATGGGCGTTCTCAGCCCCCTTGGTTTGGATACTGCCACCACCTGGGAAGGCCTTATCGCTGGCAAGTCAGGGATTGATTATATTACCTTGTTTGACGCTTCGTCCATGGCGACCAAGTTCGCTGGTGAGGTAAAGGGTTTTGAGCCGACTAATTACATTGAGCGCAAAGAGGCACGCCGCATGGACCGCTTTGCCCAACTGGCAGTAGCTGCCAGCCGCGAGGCAGTGGCTCACGCTCGACTGGAAATTGACCACCGTAATTATGATGAAATCGGTGTCATTATCGGCAGCGGGATTGGTGGCTTGACCACGCTATTTGAACAGACCAAAGTGCTGCTGGAACAAGGACCAGAGCGGGTAAGCCCATTCTTAGCTCCAATGATGATTGCTGATATCGCTGCTGCTCAGGTCTCGATTTTGTTGGGGATGAGAGGACCGAACTTCTGCACCACATCAGCCTGCTCCAGCGGCTCTGATGCCATTGGTGCTGCCTACGAAATTATAAAACATGGTAACGTTCAGGTAATGCTGGCTGGCGGCACTGAGTCAATCATAAACCCGATAGGTATTACCGCCTTCAATGCCATGAAAGCCCTCTCAACCAGAAACGATGCACCACAACAGGCCTCCCGCCCCTTTGATGCGGAACGTGATGGCTTTGTTGTCAGTGAAGGGGCTTGCGTTCTCATCCTGGAAAATATAGAACATGCCCAAAAGCGGGGAGCCAATATTCTGGCAGAAATTATCGCCTATGGGGCTACGGCTGACTCTTATCACATTACCCAACCCATGGAAAATGGTGAGGGTGCTGCCAAAGCCATGCAAATCGCCTTAAATAAAGCAGGGGTCGCTCCCACTGACATTGGCTATATCAATGCCCATGGTACTTCCACGCCACTGAATGACGCCACGGAGACCAAAGCCATCAAAGCCGTTTTTGGCGATTATGCTTACAAAGTTCCGATAAGTTCCACCAAGTCAATGCTGGGACATATGATTGGGGCTGCCGGAGCGGCTGAGGCATTAATTTGCATCATGGCTATCAGAAATGGTATCATCCCACCCACTATTAATCTTACCCATCCTGACCCGGAATGTGATTTAGATTATGTGCCTAACGTGGCTCGCCGGGCCAAGGTAACCACCGCCCTTTCTAATTCCTTCGGCTTTGGCGGCCATAATTCAGTCCTAGTTTTACGAGAATATACTGAGGCGTAAGCTTGAGCCACTGTCGTTGGAATCTGCTATCACCAGTTCCAGACAAAGATTTGGCTGACTGCTCAAGCTTTCCCCCGTTGATTGTCCAGCTTCTTTATAATCGTGGCCTTAGGGAACCAAGGCAATTACAGCCCTTCCTGAGTGGCGAGAAAAGTCTTTCCTATAGCCCCTTCCTTCTGTCTGACATGCACCAGGCAGTGGGCAGAATTTACCGGGCTTTGCTCTCCAGCGAAACTATCGCTATTTATGGCGACTACGATGCTGATGGCATCACCGCCACTGCCCTGCTGGTTCAGGGGCTTTCCTCCCTGGGTGGCAGGGCTATTCCTTACATCCCCCACCGCCTGACGGAAGGTTACGGACTGAAAAAAGCCGCCCTGGAAAACCTCCGCCAGCAGGGCATCAGCCTGGTCATCACTGTTGATTGCGGCATTACCAGCCTGCCCGAGGTGAAAAAGGCACGCCGCATGGGGCTCGATGTCATCATTACCGACCACCACACCCCGCTGCCTGAAATCCCGCCAGCATTCGCCATTGTTAATCCCAGGCTACCCAATTCTTCTTACCCCTTCTCCGAGCTAACCGGCGCCGGGGTGGCTTTCAAGCTGCTTCAGGCTTTGTTCCAGAGCATCGGGCGGGAGGCGCAACTGGAGGAGCTATTGGACCTGGTAGCTCTGGGCACCATCGCTGATATATCACCATTGCTGGCAGAAAACCGCTACCTGGTGAAAGAGGGACTGAAATTAATCAATGCCACACCCCGCCTTGGTCTCAAGGAAATGATAACTCAAGCTGGACTGAATATTGGCAGCCTTGATGCGGAAAGCGTCTCCTGGGTCATTGCCCCGCGCTTGAATGCGGCAGGCAGACTGGAACATGCCATGACCAGCTATCAATTGCTGATGACTGATTCACCAGAGGAGGCATACCGGCTGGCGAGGTGGCTGGAAGAAAAAAATGCCGAGCGGCAGAAACTGACCAATACCACTCTAGCCAGAGCTAGAGAGCAAGTTCTGGCGCAGGGAATTTCACCGCTTCTCATCGCTAGTGACAAAGATTATCTTATTGGCATTGCCGGGCTGGTAGCCAGCAGACTGACCGAGGAGTTTTACCGCCCAGCCATGGTTATCAAAACCGGTGATAAAGTATGCAGTGGCAGTTGCCGCAGCATTCCTGAGTTCAATATCATCGCTGCTCTGAATCAGTGCCGTCGCCTGCTATCCCAATTTGGCGGGCACTCACAGGCTGCCGGTTTCACCCTGCCCACGAAGAATCTAGCCCGCCTGCAGGAATCACTGAGGCAATTAGCCACAGACCAGCTTGCCGGAGCCGACCTCCGTCCCCGTCTGGATATTGACGCCGAGGTCGTCCTGCCCGCCCTTGGTGGCGATACCTTTCAGATTACCCAACAGCTCGCTCCTTTTGGCCGGGGTAATCCGGTGCCCACCTTCCTCAGCCGCAGGGTAGAGGTGATTGATTGCCGCACCATGGGCAATGGTGGCGAGCATCTGAGGCTGAAATTGAGGCAGGGTCGTACCATGTGGGATGGAGTAGGTTTCGGATTAGGCAATTACCGTGCTGAGGTGGTTTCACCTCTTGACATTGTCTACAATTTAGAAATAGATAAATGGAGAGGGGAGGAAAGGCTCAGACTTAATATTTTGGACTTTGCGCCCACCAGTCAAAATGTCTGAAACTTTTACTTATGAATAATCAAATACTTTTTATTGCCATCGCTATAATCTGTGCCTACCTCATCGGCTCTTTTCCCACCGGCTATATTGTAGGGCGTCTCCGGTTAGGGGTTGATATTCGCGAAATAGGCAGCCGCAGTATGGGTGCCATGAACGTGTTTTACAAGGTAGGATTCGCCGAGGGGCTGCTGGTTCTGGCTGTGGACATAGGGAAAGGAGCTGCTGCGGTTGCCCTGGCACGCTGGCTTGGGGTACCAGTGGTAGCCCAGTTATTTGCTGGAGCAGCCGCCGTCCTTGGTCACGGCTTCACCATATTTCTAAAATTCCGCGGTGGGAGGGGAGGTGCCACCTGCATTGGTATCCTCGCCTACCTTCTGCCCTGGGGCATCCCTTTTTACGCCGCCATCTTCGGGCTCAGCCTGTTGCTCACCCGCTACCCCACTCTCAGCTACAGTATCGCTTTCCTCGCCTTCCCCTTTACCGCCTGGCTAAAATATCACTCAGCAGCACTGGTCGCTTTCTCTGTGGGAATATTGCTCCTCCCCGCCCTCAAATATATTCCCAGGTTAAAAGAGATGCGTGGTAAGGGTGGTAGCTGGCGGCACGTCTTCCTGCGCAAAAGCCTGAAGGACAGATTGTAGGTATCTTATTCTTTAGTCTGAGAAACACTCACCGGTGGTAAAAGAGCGATGATACCGACGCCCATGAGGTTCAAAACAGCAAAACCCAGCCACACCCACTGATAACTGCCCCAGGTATCAAATACCCATCCTGCCGTTGGCGGGCCAGCCAAACTGCCAAAGTTACCCAGTCCCCAGATTAAGCCAATAATGGTGCCAAAGCGACCCCGGCCAAAGTAATCCCGGATTAAAGCTGCAGCTACGGTCAAAATACCTCCATAGCCAATGCAGAAAAGAATGAAAAAAGGGAGCAGTAGTCTAAGGCCAACTGAAGCAATAAACTCAAAACAGGCCAGACCTAAAGCTATCATGACCAGCCCAATCATTATCAGCTGTTTTTTGTTTAACTTATCACCAAGCCAGCCGAAACCAAGGCGCCCGCCCATGCTGAATAATGGAATGGCCATTGCGGCCAGACTTGATGTTGCTCTACCGATGCCGATACTGCTGAAATAAGGCATGACATGAGTAGTTACCGCCACCACCGAAATAAATTGGGGAAGCACTCCCAGTGACATAAGCCAGAAGGTACGGTTCTGCAGTGATTGTCGCACGCTAAATTTTGCCTCATTATCCCGGATTGAACTTTGACTTATTTCTGGTGCTACCCTGCCGTTTACCTCTCCATCAGGTAAATAGCCATATTGTTCCGGCTTATGACGAATCACCAGTGCTGATAGCGGCCCCACCACCAGCAAGCCCAATGAGAAAAATATTATCACCTCACGCCAGCCATACGAATCAATCAATTTAACCATCAGAGGTACCAGAAGTCCGCTGCAAGCATAGCCAGAACCGACGGTACCGGTGGCAATGGCTACTTTTTTATGGAACCAGTTAGCCGCTGCCGTTAAAGTGACCGTACTGCTGGCACAACTTGTGCCAATAGCTATGAAAACAAAGGCTCCGTAGAACATACCCAGAGATATAGTCTGACTGAGAAGTATCAAACCCAAAACAGTGATAATCACCCCTAAGAAAATCACTCTCCTTGGCCCCCAGCGGTCAACCAGTATGCCTATGAATGGGGTAAGCAGTCCCGCCTCCAAGCCCCGCAGCGAGGCAGCAAAGGAGATTTGCGCATAGCTCCAGCCAAATTCCTCAACAAAGGGCTCAAAGAGAGCAGTGAATCCATAAAAAATGACGCCTCCCATGTAAAGGGCCACCACAAAGCAGGCACCAACGATCCACCACCCGTAGAATATCCTTGGTGATTTACGGTTTGCGGACATTATTCCGCCGCCTTCACCAACCGGATTCTTAAGACGAGTGAGGGGATGGGAATAGCCAGAGCCACTATGATGTCATACCATCTGACTTCGATGAGGTCGATATTTATCATAATCATCGCCTCTTAAAAAATCAGGCGCAGAGTGCCTCAACAAAAGCCTCGGCGTCAAAGAGCGCCATATCTTCCAACTTCTCGCCAGTGCCAACGAACTGGATGGGAATCTTCAGCTCGTCACAAATCGCCAGCACAATACCACCTTTGGCAGTGCCATCCAGCTTAGCCAGAAAGATGCCGGTTACCCCCACCGCCTCGGTAAAATATCTCGCCTGAGCCAGACCATTCTGACCGGTAGTAGCATCAAGCACCAGTATCACCTCATGTGGTGCGCTGGCATCGTGCTTGGCAGCCACCCGTCTTATCTTTTTCAGTTCCTCCATCAGGTTGAACTTGGTATGCAGTCTGCCCGCAGTATCAATAATTACTTCATCAACTTTCCGACTTCGCGCCGCTTGCAAAGCATCATAGACCACCGCCCCCGGGTCAGCCCCCGGCTGGTGAGCAATGACCTCTGCCCCTGCCCTTTCCCCCCAGCGCTTAAGCTGGTCAATGGCAGCGGCGCGAAAGGTATCGGCGGCGACCAGAATAACGCTCTTACCTTCCTTTTTTAAGCGATAGGCAAGCTTGGCGATAGATGTCGTCTTGCCTCCGCCGTTAACGCCCACCATCAGGGTCACTCTGGGTAGGGATGGCTTAACCGATTTTCCTTTATGGTCAATTCTCAGGATATTGACCATCTCTGCCTGTAAGGCAGCCCGCACCGAGGAGCCCTGGTTGAGCTTCTCTTTAGCAGCCTGCTCTTTTACCTTATTGATGAGCTTCTCTGTGGTGTTAACTCCCACATCGGCGGCAATGAGCAATTCCTCCAGCTCAGCCCACACCTCATCGCCAATTGCCGGGCGGTCAAAGAGTCGCATTGTCCGGGAAAACCAGGTATCCCGACTTCTCTTTAAGGCTTGAGTAAAGAGATTATTTATCTACCTCACCCCCTGACCCCTCTCCTTCAAAGGAGAGGGGAGAATTTTTTAGAGGGGGGTTCGCCCCTCTAAAACACCCTTCTGTCTACTGATTCAACAGTCCTTCCAGCAGCACCTGAGCGGCTTTCTTATCCAGGGGCTGATTATTGTTGCCACATTTGGGCGACTGGATACAGCTCGGGCAGCCCTCCTGACACGGGCATTCAGCAATCGCCTTAAGGGTAGCTTGCCACAATTCGGCTATCATGTCAAAGCCCTTCTCAGCAATGCCGATGCCACCGGGGTAGGCATCATAGATAAATATCTGTGCCCGCCCGGTATCGGGGTGGAGGGAAGTGGAGACACCCCCAATGTCATTGCGGTCACACAGGGCAAACAGGGGCAAAATAGCAATGGCGGCGTGCTCTACCGCGTGCAATCCCCCGGCAAAATCAAGTTGTGCTTCCTCAAGTCGAGCGACAGCCTCCAGAGGCAGGTCAAACCAGAGCGCCACTGTTGGAAAACACTGCGGTGGTAAGTCAAGCGGCTCTTCACCAATGATTTCTTCGGTGAATTGTGCCTTTTTCTTGAAGCCAACCACGGTAGTGGTAACCTCCACTTCGCCCAGGTACACCTTTACCTGTCCCAGGCTCTTTTCTCGATTTAACCTCACGATGTGCAAATCTTCGATTTCTTTCGTCTGGGTATAGTAATTAGCCGTCGTCGGTACCGCACAGGCAGTACGGTTGACCAGGTCAAGCTCGGTAATCAGGTAAGACTCTCCCTGGTGGAGATAGATGGCTCCCGGGTGTATCTGGAAGAGGGCAACGCTGGCTTCTACCGTTTCCAGCAGTGAATCGGTTGAAGTATCAATAACATTAAAATTCTGACCACTTGAGGAACGGATATTAATTGCCTGCGCCGGATAGGCAATAGCTGGGGAAAGATACCATTTCTGGTTGCGCTCTTTGAGTATGCCCTGTCCCTGCAGCACTTTCCTTTCCCGAGTCAAAGCGCTGCCAAAGATTCCCTCATCATCGTTACCCAGCGGACACTCCCAGGCAGCACACAAAAGATGAGCTCTTAAAATGTAGGGATTGCCCGGGTTAACCAGAGCGTGCTCAAAATTCTTCTGGAAAAATGAATCGGGATGACGCATAAAATACTGGTCCAGAGGATTATCCATCGCTACCAGGAAACTCAGGGACTGGTCTTGGCTGCGACCACTCCTCCCCGCCTGCTGCCAGGTGCTGGCAATACTTCCCGGATATCCAGCCAGCACCGTAGCCTCCAGGTCACCGATGTCTATCCCCAATTCTAAAGCGTTGGTCGCCACCACCCCGGTAAGCTGACCACCGAAGAGTTCTCGCTCAATCTGACGTCGCTCTTCAGGGAGATAACCAGCCCGATAAGGTTTAATTTGTGCCGGACGGCCGATGCTTATTTCGGCTAACCTTTGCTTTGAGTAGATATAAATCAGCTCGGTGAGGCGTCGGGTGCGAGCAAAGGTCAGGGTACGTACCTTGCCGCTTACCAGCTCAGTGAACAGGCTGGTCGCCTCACTATTGGCGCTGCGCCGAACGCTCTTGGCTTTATCGAGGATGGGCGGGTTCCAGAAGACAAAGTCCTTGCCACCATGCGGCGAGCCATCGTTGTCAACCACGGTAAAAGGCAGACCGACCAGTTCTTCAGCATGCTCACCGGGGTTAGCAATTGTCGCCGAACAACAAACGAATTTTGGCGCCGAGCCATAGAGACGGCAGATGCGGCGCAGGCGGCGCAGCACACCAGCTACATGGGAGCCAAAAACACCACGGTAAGTATGGGCTTCGTCCACGACCACGTATCGCAAGTGACGCAGAAATCTTGACCAGGACTGATGGTTGGGCAGTATACCAACATGGAGCATATCCGGATTGGTCAGGATTATCCTGCCCCGCTTCCTTATGCCAGACCGCTCCGCCGGTGGTGTGTCACCGTCGAAGGTAGCCAGTTCCTCTATCTGAAACAGGTCAGGGGAAAATAACTGGTGTAAGCTGCGCAGTTGGTCTTGAGCCAGGGCTTTGGTCGGGAAGAGGTAAAGAGCACAGCTCCCCGGTTCCTGAAGAAGTGTCTCAGCGACCGCAATGTTATAACACAGGGTCTTACCGCTGGCACTGGAAGTGGCTACCATCACGTTTTCCCCTTGCCTTGCCTTATTCACCGCCTCCGCCTGATGAGTATAAAGAGGCAAGAGACGGTGCCTAAGGAGACAGTCCTGAAGCTGGGGAGATAGCGGCTGGTCTAATTCAGCATAGGTCGCCTGGCGGGGCGGGATATTTTCAATATGGGCTATCTGACCAGCGTAGGTGGGTTGAGCTTGAAGATAATGAAGGAAAGCAAAAGTATCCACCGCCCCTACCCCTCGTTAAATCGGTAGAATCTCAATCTCATAATCGAGTATCTCTACCTCAAACCGACTATTGATGACAAAGTCCACCACTTTGGACAGGACTTCGTTAGTATGACGGTTATCGTTGCTCACACAACAAATTCCAATAGTAGCCAGCTGCCAGCGGTCCTGGTTATCAACCTCAGCCACGGAGACATTGAACCTGTTACGAACCCGCGTGGTGATGGATTTCAATACCTGACGCTTGCCCTTGAGCGACAAATTTTCGGGTAAGCGAAGATTGATTCTGCAAACGCCAACATTCATGATAGGCTGAGCCAAAGGAAATAAACAAACCGGACTTATGGCTCTAGGTGAAAACTCCTGTTACTTTTAATCTATCACCCTGAGCCATGAAAGTCAAACGGGATAAAACAAATTAAAACCCCGCCAACTTTAATTTATTCCTGCCCAGCGGCTAATCCTTCCAGTTTAGTTAAGGCTTCTTCCATCTTCTTCAGTTCCTCCCCCCAGCCCGCCCAGTCACCTGCCTTGAGGAACTCTTGGGCTTTGGTATAGTGCTCTTGAGCTAGCTTAGCCAGTCTAGCCAGCTCGGCAGGTATGCCGGCGGTGGGTGGAGGAGTTGTTACCGGAAGCTTCTCAGCGGATAAGCCCGTGTAGATGGCTTTTAGACTTTGGGCGAAGGTAGGTTCCATGGCAATAAGGTCGCCACTGGCAACAACGACTCTCTTTAGCTCCGGCAGTTGTCCCCTCTCAGCTTTGAGATAGATTGGCTCTATGTAAAGAATCGATTGCTCAATAGGTATCACCAGTAAGTTGCCGCGGATAACCTGGGAACCTTTCTGCCCCCACAGGGTAAACTGGCTGGAGATGGTGGGGTCCTGGTTGATTCGTGCCTCAATCTGTCTTGGCCCATAGATTACTTTATCCTTGGGGAAATTGTAGGCAATGAGTTTGCCGTATTTTTCGCCGTCACTGCTGGCTGCCAGCCAGGTGATCATGTTGTCCTTTTGGGTGGGGGTGAAGGGAAGCATGAGTACAAATTCCTCTTGCTCTTCCCCGGGGAGTCTCATGGTCACGTAGTAAGGCTCCATGTTTTGTTCGGTGTCAGCATAGGTCTCAACCGGAATCGCCCACAGGTCCTCTTTATTGTAAAAGACCCTGGGGTCCCGCATGTGATAGGTTTGATAGACTGATGCCTGTATCTGGAAAAGGTCTAACGGATAGCGCAGGTGCTCCCGGAGTGACGCCGGCATTTCTTCTATTGGTCTAAATAGGGTTGGGAAAATAGCGGCATAGGTCTTCGCCACCGCATCTTCTGGCTCGATGAGGTAGAAGGTGATAGAGCCATCATAGGCATTGATAATCACCTTAACACTGTTACGTATGTAGTTGATTCCTTCTGAAGTGGGCTGGGAATAGGGATATCGGTCAGAAACAGTATAGGCATCCTGTATCCAGAATAGTCTACCCTCATCAATAACGATGTATGGGTCAGTATCGAGCTTGAGGAAAGGTGCAATCTGTTTTACCCGCTGCTGAATGTTACGACGATAAAGAAGCTGACTATCATCGGTGAGCTCTCCACTGATGAGAATGTTTATATCGCCCAGTTCCCAGGCGAAAGCCAGCTTGCGGATGAAGGAGTCCAGTTTGATACCGCTTTCTGCTTTGTATTTGGTGTAAACATTGGTATTTCCCTTGGGGTAATCAAATTCAGCGATTTCGGTGTTGACAATGACATAATCCGTGGTTTTCTCGCCAAAATATATTTCCGGTCTCTCAATCTCAATGGTGCCAATTGGTGGTAAATCCTTGACCCAGAGATTAGGTAAGCCTTGCTCCGTGACCTCATTGGTCGGGCTTAGCGCCACACCATAGCCGTGGGTGAACTGGAGACATCGGTTAACCCAGGTCTGGGCTTCAGAAGCGAGCTTTTCCGGGGATAGCTCTCTTGCTCCAAGCAACACCTGACGATATTTACCATCAATCTGGTAGCGGTCAACATCAATGTCGGTAAAATCGTAGTACAGTCTTATCGATTGTATCTGGTTGTAGGTATCCTTGAGCGGGCGGTAATTCCATAACCTGATGTTGTCTATGGTAGCACTATTTTGGGCAATATCCTCTTCACTTGGCGCAGTTTCAATCGGGATATCCCTTTCTTCTATCTGGTCGAGCCCGAAGGCACGCTGGGTAAGCTGGATGTTGTACTTGATATAGGGTTTTTCTCTCTCTAGCTCATTGGGTTCTACCTGAAATCTCTGGACGATGGCTGGGTAGATGCTGCCAAAGATAATAGCCAGGACCGCCCATAAACCTATAGGCAAGAAGAGCCAGCGTTTGCCGTGGCGAAAGATGCCCATCAATAGCAATATGCCCGAGATTATGGCGATAACAAGGAGAAGCCGCCATGCCAGCCACTGGGCATGAACGTCAGTATAGCCGGCACCGAAGATAACGCCACGTTGAGAGTAAAGAAGGTCAAAGATGTTAAGTCGGTAGCTCCAGGCAATGAGAAAGAAAAGCACCGCGCCTAGTGCCAGAAGATGGGCTTTGATGGCGATGGTAAAAGCAGCGCGACGAAAACCGATATTCAACACATAAACCGCAGCTGTAAAAATCAAAATGATAACAGTTGCCCAAAGCAGCCATCCCTGAATGAAGTTGTAGAGAGGGAGCTTGAAGACATAGAAAGCGATGTCCCTACCCAAAAGAGGCTCAGTAAAATTGAAGTCGGCGGCATTGATGAAGCGTAAAACTGCTTCCCAGCGACCGGAAGTAACCAGACCGAAAATAAGGCTCAGAAAAAGGGCTGATATTAACAGTCCAATATCTAAGGCACGGCGTACTATGAGCAGTGCTTGCCCGGAAAAGAAATCACCGGTCTTGGGTGGGGATAGTCTCCGCGCCAGGAAGAGATTGGATAGAACTAGTGCCAAGAAGGCAAAGGCACCGGCAAAGAAGAGCCACCATCTTGTTATCAGCCTGGTAGTATAGACATTGCCAAACCCCAGGCTATCGAACCAGAGCCACTCGGTGTAGATGCTTTTACCTATGGTGGCAATGATGAAGAGAAAGACCAGCACCCCAATAAAGATGAGCCATCTCCAGATGGGGTGGCGTTTCCTTTCACCTTTTGGAGGCTTGGGAGGAGTGGCACTTTCCCTACCCCATATCTTGCTTAAATCATCAAAATAGCTCATAGAGTTGCCAGAAGCTGACCAATTGCTCAAAGTCAATCATGCCGCTTTCTGCGATGTTCTCTACTTCGATACCAGCCTCAACAGCGCCTGCCACCGGATTCAGTCCGCCGAGCAACACCATGCCCACCCGGTTCAGACCGATGACAATTTGACAGATTGGCTCGCTGGTATTGCCTAAAGCATAAACTCCAACGATACCAGCTTCTTTCAGTGAAGTGATTACCTCTTCCGCAATTGACCGGGCTGGTGCGGGTATTTCACGGAAATTAGCCAGTATCTTGCCGTTGCCGGTTCTGGCGGCTTCGCTGACGCTGGTCATCTTGGCACGTATATATTGCTCGGACGGGTCCAGGGAAGTGCCGGCATAGTTGATTATGGCTACAAATCGCCTTGGCTTGGCCCCTCTAACTTCAAGCACGCCGCCAAACTTGGATTCAGTAGGAATACCTGCTTTGAGCAGGACGCCATTTATGACCACACTGCATACGGTAGCCAGGCCAATTTTACCCTTTGGAACAACTACCGAACCGAGTTTTTCTCCCTCGGAGGCAGTGGCAACAAGCTCGCTGACACATATCCCGGCTTTGAAGATATCCTTCATCGCGGTCAACGCTTTTTTGAAATCATTCCTGTCAATAAATGAAGTGTTAATCGGGATTTGTCCGGTTCGTTTTTGGGGGTCAAAAGTGGTGTGGAAAGCCAGTAGCTCAAGCTTTTCATGAATAAAGCCGACCTGTTCCGGGGCCAGCGCCATCTTTAGCTCTTCAAGACCTTCAACGGTGAGCATTCGACCATCATGCCCCATGGGCTGAGTGTAGCCGCGCTCGTCGGTTATTCTCAGATGGTATCTAACAGCCCTTTCGCTTAAGAAGATGCCATGGCGTTCAAGTTCTCGGGCAATGGTGATTGACCCGAGTGGTTCTGCGGACTCGCTCAAAACCTTGAGAATGGTGATAATCTTTCTCTCTGTCTCGAAACTAGTGATTTGTGCCATATGGACTCCTTATCCGGAATAGACTGCTGCTATTATAGCACTTACATAGCAAAAAGCTAAGCGAGGCTTATGTGGCTACCCATTCTTTGAACTGATTGGTAATGGGTAATTCTGCAGTCGCGACCAAAGGCTCGGGGCGTTACGGTTTCTCAACCACCTAAATACGAATCGGTATTCCCCTTTTCGCCAGGTATTCCTTGGTCTCTTGTATAGTATGGGTGCCAAAATGGAAAATGCTGGCAGCAAGGACAGCGTCTGCCTTGCCCGCTACCAGGGCTTGATACAGGTCTTCTAGTGTGCCGGCACCACCGCTGGCGATAACGGGCACAGTCACCGCTTCCGAGACAGCGCGGGTAAGCTCAATATCATACCCCGCCCGATGACCATCCGCATCAATGCTGGTGAGCAGAAGTTCCCCCGCCCCCAGGGCGGCAGCCTGTTTTGCCCAGGTGAGGGCATCAATCCCGGTTGGCCTCTGGCCACTATGCGTATAGACTTCCCATCCGGGTTCCGGGCTATCTTCTATCCTCTTGGCATCTATGGCGACGACAATGCACTGGCTACCGAATTTATTGGCGCCCTCTTGAATCAGACTGGGCGTGAGTACGGCAGCGGTATTTATGGAAATCTTATCGGCTCCCGCCTTCAATATCCGCCGCATATCGCCAGTACTGCGCAGTCCGCCGCCTACGGTGAGCGGCATAAACACTTCCCTCGAGATGCGCTTCACGACATCGACCATGGTGTCACGTCCCTCGGGGGTGGCGCTGATGTCCAGGAAAACGAGTTCGTCAGCCCCCTGTTGATAATAAAAAGCAGCCAGCTCCACCGGGTCGCCGGCATCGCGCAGCTGAGCAAAACTTGTTCCTTTGACCACCCTCCCGTCTTTAACATCAAGGCAGGGAATAATTCGTTTGGTCAGCATATGGCATTATCTCCACCGGCTTACTTCGCTTTTAGAGCCAGCTTCAAGAAATTATCATACATTCTCAGCCCGAGCTCACCGCTCTTCTCCGGATGGAACTGAGTGGCGACCAGGTTTCCTTTGGCGATGACGCTGCACATGGGAATCCCGTATTCTGTCTCACCAGCCACCAGAGATTTATCCTTCGGCTCAGCATAATAGCTGTGAACAAAGTAGAAATTGGCTTTATCAGGGATGCCGTCAAATATGGGGTGAGCGGAACGCTGTTTTACCTGGTTCCACCCCATGTGGGGAATCTTTAATCCGGAGGGCAATTTCCTCACCCTCCCGGGAATAATGTTCAGACAATCGTGCCCGCTGCCTTCTTCCGTGCTGGTAAGGAGAATCTGCAGTCCAAGGCAGACGCCGAAGAAAGGATGGTCCTCGGCAATGAGCTGAGCAATAGGCTCAACCAGTCCCAACTTTTTAAGACTTCCCATAGCATCCCCGGCAGCACCAACTCCGGGCAGGATAACCGCCTGCGCATCGAGCACCTCATTCTGCTTGCTGGTTATCTTTGGTGTGTAGCCCAGCTTGGTGATGGCGTTAGCCACACTCCTTAAATTCCCGGCACCGTAATCGACTATGGCAATCATTCTGCTTTCACCTATCGGGGAAATTATCTCCAACTAATCATATACTAACGCTTTATTCGGTCATTAGGCAACAGATGAGATTGTTTACTAACCCCTCACCCTTTATCCCTCTCCCCTTCAAAAGGGGAGAGGGAGGAGGTTTTGGAGGGGGCAAAGCCCCTCTCGTATATCTACTCCCCCTTCCCTTATGAAGGGAAGGGGGCAGGGGGATAGGTTGGTAAATAATCTCACAGATGGTGATTGAATTACAGCTAACAATCAGGTTAGAATGATAAATGTAGCCTAAATTTCCCCCAGTAAGGCTAACTGGGCTATTTTAAGGTTATTAGGGAAACTATTTGTGATGGGCAGGTGAAATAGTGGAGGTTGCTTTTCAGCTAGGCCCGTTCGCCATCCACTGGTATGGAATCCTGATTGCCGTAGCAGTAATGGCGACGATATCAGTGGCTATCATTGAGGCGAAAAGGCGGGGGGAGGCATGGGAGCATGTGATTAATGCTGCTCTCATTGTTGTTCCTCTTGGCTTTATTGGTGCTCGTCTTTACCATGTTATCGACCAATGGGACTTTTATCGCCAGAATCCGGCTTCGATTTTTGGGGGAGCCGGCCTGGGGATATTTGGAGCCATTTTGGGGGGTGCCATCGGACTTATCATCTATACCAAGTGGAAAAAGTTGAGCACCTTGCGCTGGATGGACATTGTTGCCCCCGGTCTTATCCTGGCACAGGCTATAGGTAGATGGGGTAACTACTTTAATCAGGAGCTTTACGGCTATCCCACTGACCTGCCCTGGGCGATATATATTGACCCTGCCCACCGACTTCCCGGCTATGAGGCGTTCAGCCGTTTTCATCCTCTTTTTCTCTATGAGTCCCTGTGGAATTTCCTTGGCTTTATACTGTTGATGGTATTGGCTCGTAAATACAGAAATCGTCTCATTGATGGCGATATCTTTTTCTTCTATGCTATCTATTACTCAGTGGGGAGATTCTTTCTTGAGTACTTAAAAATAGATGTCTGGGCTATCGCCGGTATTGCTACAGCACAGTGGATATCAGGTATCGCCATTATTGCCTCAATTGTGGCGCTAGTCTATCGGAGATATCAACTCCGCCACAAAGTTTGATTTGAAATCTGGCTAAGGTCAACGATAACCCCTATACATCAGACTTCTAACCGTGATAAGATTTGATAATAGCTTTTGTCTCAACGAGAGAGGCAAGAATTATTTAGCGAGGTATTATTATGGGTTTACCGAAGTATTATCGTATTATTATGGGTATTGAACTTGAGGAGAAGATAAAGTCATCTCTGGTGAAGGGTAAATTACCCTGTGCCGTTGCCTTCAAGATTGCCAAAGAGCTAAAGGTCAGCCCGAGGGAAGTTGGCGAGGCGGCGAATAAACTGGCCATCAAGATTTCTAGTTGTCAGTTGGGCTGCTTTCCCTAAAAATCTGTCCTGAGAAGATAAGATAACCTTTTCTTATCTCTATCGTTTTAATATAGTGAAGTATAATTGATGGAGGCTTTTGTGAAAAGGTTAGTATTAGCTTTGTTATTAGTTACGCTTCTGTTAGGGTCAATTGCTTGTGCCGCACCAATGCCTGTACCCGCCCCCGCACCACCTCCGGTAATAACAATACCCGGCGTTGATGAAGGGGAGAGACCGGTGATTGTTCCCGTCCCGGCGCCTGCTCCTGCCCCAGCACCATCAAAGGGAGAAGGCGTTTATCCTGAGTTCGAGCGGATGATTGTGCGCACCGGGAACATGCAGCTTGTTGTCGAGGATGTCCGTACCAGCATAGACAAAATCACCGACCTTGCGGAAACCCTGGAAGGGTACGTTGTCTCTTCAAGCAGCTGGAAGGAGGGGGAAAGACTTATTGGTGCCATTACCGTCCGGGTGCCTGCGGAACAGTTCTATTATGCCACCAGCGTGATACGGGCAATGGCCGTGGAGGTGCTTTCCGAGAGCACTTCAAGCAAGGACGTAACCGAGGAGTACACTGACCTGAGCGCCCAGCGGCGCAACCTTGAAGCCACTGAAGCGCAGTTGCTCGAGCTTATGAAGAAAGCGGTCAAAGTGGAGGATATCCTTGCCGTGCAGCGTGAGCTTTCCCGTGTACAGGGAGAACTCGAGCAGATAAAAGGGCGCATGCAGTATCTGGAGCGGACCTCGGAGACCTCGCTTATTGAGGTGGTTCTGGAGCAGTCCAAGCTTGACATCAAGTTCAGCGCCAGTATGGTGACGGCGAAGGAGGGCGAGAGAATCCAATTTTATGGTGAGGTGGCTGGTGGCATCGCCCCGTACAGCTTTGAGTGGGACTTCGGCGACGGCGATACGAGCACCGAAGACCACCCGAGGCATGCCTACCGGTCTTCCGGTACGTATACCGTCACCCTTACTGTTACTGATGACCGTGGCAATACGGATACCGAGGTAAGGAAGGATTACATCACTGTTATCCCAAGCTGGAGTGCCGGCAGTATCGTCAGCGGTGCCTGGAATGGACTGGTCATCTTTGGGCGGGTGCTGGCGAATATACTTATCTGGCTCGGCATTTTCAGTCCGGTCTGGATAATTATCGGTGTTATACTATATTTCGCCTGGTGGCGCCGGAGGAAGAGAAGAGCCTAGATTAGAGAGCGCTTAACAAATCCCTCACCCTGTATCTCTCTCCCCTTCAAGAGGGAAGAGGTTTTGGAGAGGGGCAAAGCCCGGGCATGTTTATAGGGCGTTTAAGAGGGACGAAGTCCCTCTTTCATCACTTCCCCCTTCTCTTATCAAGGGAAGGGGGTAAGGGGGATAGGTTGCTAAACAATCTCTAAATTAAGGAGGGTCAGGATGAACCTCGGCAGATTTTCTCTCCAAGGTAAGGTAGCTCTGGTAACTGGAGGTAGCCGGGGCATTGGCCGGGCTATTGCTCTGGCTTTTGCTGAGGCTGGGGCAGATGTAGCCATATGCAGCCGGAAGCTTCCCGATTTAGAAAAGGTGGCTGAAGAAATCAGGAAAAAGGGCAGAAAAAGCATAGCCATTGCCAGCCACGTGGCTAAATTGGAGGAATCAAAAGCTCTGGTGGAGAAGGTGAAAGGCGAGTGGGGAAAGATTGATATTCTGGTCAATAATGCCGGCACCAATCCTTATTATGGTCCCCTGTTAGATGCTGAGGAGTGGGCCTGGGATGTCACCATGAATGTCAATCTCAAGGGTCCGTTTTTGTTAAGCCAGCTGGTAGCCAGAGCGATGAAGGAACAGGGTGGTGGCAGCATCATCAATATTGCCTCCATTGCGGGCATAATTCCCAGCGAAATGAATATCTATAGTGTCACCAAGGCTGGTTTAATCATGCTCACCAAGGTTATGGCTAAAGAATGGGGACAGTACAAAATCAGAGTCAATGCCATTGCCCCCGGGCTTATCAAGACCCGATTGAGTGAAGCTTTGTGGAAAGACCCGGCTAAAGGCGAGGCGGCAGCGAAAAGTAAAGCTCTGGGCTACCTTGGGTTGCCTGAGGATATTGCCCGAGTGGCGCTTTTCCTGGCATCAGATGCAGCGAGTTATATTACCGGGGAGACCATTGTTGTGGACGGCGGTGAGAGCGTCGGTCCGCCGCTGGATTATACTAAATAGCCAGCCTTACTTCACAGCATCATCGGGACTTTAGCTTTTTAATTACCGTGGCACTGATATCTCTTTCCGGGACTGGCACGAGGTCAATCGTTTCTCCAGCCACCACGATGCTTTGAGCAGCCCTGGCTCTGATT
>CAZUSN010000016.1:0-19497 GCA_964623035.1 uncultured Dehalococcoidaceae bacterium
GTGATGGAAGCCACTTTGTCTGCCTTGGACTTACTGCATATCATGCCTGGCTTTGAAAAAGTTATCATTATTGATGCCATACAAACCGGGGAAGGAAAGGTGGGGCAGGTCTTCCGGCTTTCACCTGATGCCTTGGCTGATACCAAGCAGGTCAACGCTCCTCACCATATTAACTTCGCCACCGCCCTGGAGCTGGGAAAGAAACTTAGCATACCCTTGCCCAAAGAAATAGTTATTTTTGCTATTGAGGCGGAAGACTTGACTACTATCAGTGAGGGTTGCACTCCGGATGTAGAGAGAGCCATTCCTGTAGCCACTGAGATGATTATTCAAGAGCTGCAGGGAGTGATAGCCCAGAAATAACTTGATAGCCAATCTATTCTAAAAGATTATCAATTTTTGAGATTTAATCCTTGAACTTAAGCCTTTTTATTTTCTGATTTCTCCATGTCCTTGCGCGCTGCGGTACGCAGTGCTTTTTTCACCTTATCCACAACTTTGGGCCCAGCCGCTTCTGCCGCTTCCAGTGCTCCCACCGTTGCCTTTATTACTGCTGACTCTTCACTGAAACCGCTTTGCTTGGCCACTTCTTTGGCTGCTTCAATTGTCTGTAGCGTCGCTGTAGTCAGGTCAGTGCCGGTTTCAACAGCACCCTGAACAATCCCCTGGCTGGCTCCCTGTATCCCGTTCAGCGGATTTACTCCTGCCTGACTGGACGCCTTTATCACACTCGTGGCTACGGGAACCACCAGCTTTTTAGCCGACAGGGGCTTATCGTCCACAACATGCATTGCTCCGCGCGCTGCCTCTCGCGTGATTTCAACGCCGTGCTCTTTCACCTCTTCCTTAGCCCTCCACATCCCTGCTAGACTATTTTGCAATGAATTGACTATTTTTTTCGTTAACCGGTGACCGTGTACTACAGCCAGGGTAGCGGTTCTGGCGGCTTCTGCAATCTGGTAGGCAATAACACCAATGGCCACATTCAGACCGGGGACGGGCACCTTTTTCAGATAACCGAATGGGAAGTTGCTCAGCAGGTTATATGCCGGCACAGAACTCATCGGCCGCGAAAGCTCCCGTGTTGGGAACATCAAGGATTCAAGAATCACCTCACGACTGACTTCTCCTTCCTCCCGTATCGTAGCTAAAGTGCCCAAGGTAACCAAACCCGATATGAAAGCAATACCAAACAGGAAATCGAGGCCGGTGAGACTCAAGGCAGAAAGTTGAACATAAGTAGGTGGGCTCGTCCAGGTAAATGTCAGGTCAAGCTGGCGCGTGCTGAGGAAGTCTGCTAGGAGACCTCCACATAGCGGTCCCAGCCCGGCTCCTAAGTTGGTAGCCAGTGATGCTCCGGCAAGGTAAGACGTCGCCTCGCCCTGTGGTGATAGTTTCAAACCAATGGTGCCTACGCTCAGAGTGACTCCAGCATTGGCAATGCCGGCAAATATATGCAAGATTACTAGGAGCGGCATGGTAAGGAAATATCGCTCCGGCATGGTGGTAAAGAGCCAGCCAAGGATAACTAAAAGGTATAGAGAGGAACATAAGGAAAGGACTGCTTTATTACCGAATCGGTCAACAAAACGGCCCCAGATGCGCAGGAAGAAGATATTGAAAAGCTGACTTAGAATGCTTAAAGAGATAACCCACGAGAGAGGCAATCCAATGCGCTTCAGCATATAGACGGCAAAAAACGGGATGGCCAAATTCGAGGCAAAGCCCCAGGAAAAAAGGAACTGAATAAGCTGCCTGAAGTTTCGGTCCCGGAATGGTGCGGTAACTCTTTCCCATAAAGAGGGTTGAATTCCCGGTATTGGCTGCATCAGTGGCTCAGGCATGAATGACATGAACATGGGACTTGCCATTCCCAGAAATAAAGCGCCAAAAAGAAGTACGTAAGTATAGCCTAAGATGGTGCTCTCATCAGTAGCTCGACCGTGCCAGTAATCGACGAAAAAGGCAGCACCCAGGCTGAAGATGATACCGGCTATGGTTGATAATGCCAGACGCTTGGAAAAAATTCGCCCCAATATTGTCTGGGGTATCAGGTCTCGAATCCAGCCATTCCAGCCGCAGTTGCTAATCGCCGCCAACAAACCTCGGGTTGCCATTATAATGAGAAGTAGAGATATCGCCCTTTCACTTGGAGTCCCCATGAAGACAGGTATAAGCGCTATAGGAAACCACAGCAGCTGTGCCGGGAACCAGGTAATCAAAGCGATAGCTTTACGCCTCCGAAATTTCTCCACAAACCAGATGGATGGTAATTGCAGGATTTGCGTTATGAACGGAATGGCAGCCAGAATACCAATCTGTAGGTTATTGGCACCCAGCGCCAGGGCAAAGGCAGCCAGAAAGCCGCTTGTCGTAATACTGAATAAGCCCAGAGCCGCCATCCCTTCCAAGGTAAACCAACGCAGCCCTAACATTACGTCTCGTTCAGAGATGGTTGGCTTGGGCTTGAGAAATCCTAGTAGGTGCATGTTATCTTTCTTCATCCACCAACGTTTGCGCCTCGTCTATTCAACCGGCACAACGTTGGATGAAATCATCAATACGCTTTGATGTCTAGTTCCCCTTCTTCCTTGGCTCTTTCTCGTTTTCTTCTTTTCCAGCCCAGTGCTCGAAGAAAATCACCGATAACAATCTCCCTATGCGTATAGTGGCGCAGCGATAGGTCAGGATTGATTCCATACCTGACGCCCCGGCCCAACTTTTTCTTACTAATATATCCACCAGCATATAAGTCGGCGATTACCCGGCGCACTGCTCTCTCCGTGATGCCTATGGCTGAGGCAAGTACCAGAGCAGTAATTCGGGGCTCCTTGGCAATAAGGCTCAGCACCAAGGCATGTTTAGTAAGAAATGCCCACTCTGACATAATACTATACTCCTTTTAAAAAATTTTTTTAATAATCCCTGTCAAAACTCTTGACAATGAAAAAAGCATATTGATATATTAATCATGACATCTATAGCATGTAATATAAATCATGTTAAACTTTTACAGTTATACTATAATCTCGGGTGGATTGCAACTTTTCAAGAGAAACTGTAAAATGTATTTCAATTGGAAAACTAGAAAGAGGAAAAATGGGAAGGAAACAGGAGAAAGCAGCACAAAGAAAACAATACAAGGAATCATTCAAGGCAGTTAAGCATGGGCACGGCGGTCGTGCCATAAAGAAAAAGCAGATTGCTGCCTATGGCTAGTAATCTTAAACATCAAAAACTGAACAACCAAGCTTCCAGCGGTTTTTCTACTATCTAAGCTTAAGCTCCAGTGGAAGGCGGGAGAGGAACCTAAAGGGAATTGGCTCTCCCGCTCTCTGTAATACGGGATGAGTGAAAGATAATAATTCAAGGTAGAGCGAATGTTCGAGCTAAAGACAGCAATTAAGTAGAGTTATGCCGGAACAAGGGAGAATATTAAGATAAATTACGCTCGTGTCGTGGCTATGCTGATATTGGTGAACGGAAGACTCCAAAGTTACTTTCCTTTATGTTGAATATTTGCCTTGATTATTGTAGTATAAATTACTTAAGGATGGAGGTTTAAAAAATGGTTAACGAGAGTGTGAGGCGACCGAAAGCTACAGGTCCGGAGGAACGTCCCAAAATACTAACCAAACCGCTGCCGCAAATTCTCGATGAGATGGATGATAATATCAGAGCGGCTGCGGAAGCAGCGAGGAGAGCTGAAGAGGCTGCCAAGGCAGCAAGACAGGCGGCCGGGGCAGCAACCAAATCTTCAGAGGAAGCCGCCAAGAGAGCTGAGGAGGCTCGGAGAGCAGGAGAGACAGCGGCAGAGAGCGCCACCCGAGCTGCTGCTGAGGCAGCGGCTAAAGCTGAGGAGACCGCTAGAGCGGCTACAGAAGCCGCGGAAGAGGCTGGCAGAAAAGCTGAAGAAGCTGACCGGGGAGCCAGAGCTGCGGCTGAAGCTTTCAAAAAAACAGCTGAAGAAGCTGCTAGGAGAGCCGAGAAAGCCGGTGCTGCGGCCAGTGAGGCGGCAAAGAAGGCCTCTGCGGAAGCGGCGGCTGATGCCGCTAAAAAGGCGCAAGAAGCCGTCAAGAGAGCCGAGGAAGCAATTGTTGCGGCCAGAGCGGCGGCTGAGGCAGCCATGAAAGCCTCTGAGGAAGCCGCCGCAAAGGCAGCCAAGAAGGCGCAAGAAGCTGCTCGATTGGCTCAGCAGGCAGGTGAAGCCGCCACCAAAGCTGCTGAAGAAGCCAGCGCTGCTGCTAGGGAAGCTGCGGAAAGAGCTGAAGAGGCTGCCCTTAAAGCTGAGGAAACAGCTAGGGATGCCAAATACGCTGCTGAAGAAGCTACCAGAAAAGCTGAAGAGGTAGACCTTGCTGCTAGAGAAGCTGCTGCGGCAGCTATTAAAGCAGCGGAGGAAGCTGCTGCTAGAGCTGAAGAAGCCGCCAGACTAGCCGAGCAGTCGGTCAAGGAGGCAGTCGAAACAGCAAACGCTGCTGGACAAGAAGCAGAGGCAAGTGCTGAAGAAGCTAGGAAGTCTGTCTCCAGGGTAGTAAAAAAGCCGACGGCAGAAACAGCCCGAGAATCTGAGGAAGCAGGTAGAAAAGCTAAGCGAGCCGCTGTGGTTGCTCTCCAGTCAGCGGAAGCGCTTTCCAGAAAAGCTGATGTTGCCGCTATGGCTGGGGATGAAGCTATTGAGGCAGCAACTAAAGTCTCAGGGGTAATCGCGGAGAGAGTTGATGGGGCAGGCAGGGATGCTAAAGAAGCAGCCGCCACCGGGTTTGAAGTAGCTGAGGCAACCCGTAAGAAAGCCCAGCAGGCTGATATAGCTGGAGATGAAGCTCTAGAGGCTGCAGCCCAGGCCTTACATAAACTGATAAGCAGGGCGGAGGAATTGGCAAAAGCTGCTGAAGGTGCTGCTGAGGCAGCAACAAAAGCGTCAGAGGCGGCCAGAGCGGCGGCTGAGGCGGCAATGAGAGCAGCCGGAGAAGAAGCCGCAGCCAAAGCAGAAGAAGCCAAGAAAGTGGCTGAAGAGGCCGCCAGAAAGGCCAGGGAAGCTGCCGAAACGGCAGCCAGAGCTATGGGAAGGGAAGCAGCTGCCAGAGCTGAAGAAGCCAAAAAAGCGGCGGAGGAGGCTGCCATGAGAGCTGAAGAGGTAGCTCGTGCCGCCAAAGTGGCTGCGGAAGAAGCTAAGAAGGCAGGCGAGGAAGCCGCCGCCAAAGCGGCAGAAGCTATTCCAGTGGCTTTAGTGAGGAAAATCCTTTCGTCTTGGGAATTCGTAGCTTTCGTCATAATCGCGATTCTTGCTGCTGTTTTTGGTTCAGTAGCTATAAGCGTGGGCATATCCAGTTTCCGACCCTGGTGGTAGGTAAGCTACCGAATAAAAATTTAAATAGAGGTTTCCCGGTTCCCTATAAGGAGGATTAAAATCCAGTGGGGGACCGGGATGGAATAGCCACAGAAATACTTGGTTTCTTTATCCCGTGTTGAAACGAACAGGATTTTGTCGATGGTCTGATAACCCAAGAAGAGGAGACAAAAATAGAAAAGGCAAACATTGCCTTGTTATAGCCAATAAACTAAAGTTAAAAAGTTTACCGAGAACTGAGAAAGGATAAAAGATAAAAAGATGGTGAAGAAGGTTATGAAAATGCCTGCGGAGGATAACAATAAGGAAACGTCCAAAATAATGACGGAGCCGCTTCCTCTAATTCTTGATGAGATTGAGGATAGCATCAAGCTTGCCAATGAGGCAGCGCAAGATGCCAGACGTGCGGCAGAGGAAGCCCGTAGAGCGGGAGAGAAAGCAGCTAATGAGGCTGCCAGAGTTGCCGCTGAAGCCATCAGCAGAGTGGAGCAAATAGCCAAGAACGCCCTGCAACTGGCTGAGTTATTAAATTCAGCAGTTATTGAAGCAGCGGTTGGTTTAGAGAAAAGACTTACCAAGAAGACCTAGTCGGATACCTGAACCCAGCAGATTTTGCGAATTGATTGGCAACTAAGAAGTTAAAGAAGGAGAAAAGATATGACCACGAAGACAAAGGTGGAGGGTAAAGCCAACGAAGAGCAACACAAGATACTGACCCGAACACTACCCAGTATCTTGGACGAAATGGAAGAGAACATCCGCTTAGCTGCGGAAGCAGCGAGGCGCGCTGAGCAGGCAGCCAGAGCATCTAAGGAGGCAGCCGGAGAGGCAACCAAGGCATCTGAAGAAGCTCGCCATGCTGCTGAGAAGGCGGCGCAAGAAGCTACCAAGCAGGCCCGTGAAGCCCTGGCTGAAGCAGCTAGAAAAGCCCATGAGGCAGCTGAAGAAGCAGAGAGCGTAGCCAAGGAGATAGCCGCAGAAGCTGTCAGGAAGGCACAGGAGGCTGCCGCTGAGATGAAAAAGCTGGCTCTTGAGCTGGCTCTGGTGATAAGGAACGCCCACATTCACGGCTCTGATTCATTCGTTAAAGAAATTGATGCCTTCAGGGACAAGTGGTCTAAATAGATTCAAATGCTGAATTAGGCATTTGTCTGAGGTTCTTTGTCTCCTGTCCTTAGAATTGCTTTCTCTTTCGTCTGCCTTTACCGTATAATGCTCTCAGCAGTACATACTAGCGATTCTCGGATTGTTTAGGATAAAAAGAGAAAGCAATGACACCCGTATGTATCACAGACCTGACTAGCGCCCAACTCGAGGAGCTGGTCGGGTCACTGGGGGAGCCAAGCTACAGAGCCAAACAGATTGAGCACTGGGTCTACCAGAGGTTAGCTCTTTCCTTTGACGAAATGACTGACCTCCCACAGGCCTTTCGCCAAAAATTGGCGCATGAAACCAGATTGCACAGTCTCACTCCGGTGCATGAAGTAGTGGGAGGTGATGGCACGGTCAAAACCCTTTTTGCCCTTGCCGATGGCAAGACCATAGAGTCCACACTTATGTCCTATCCCAATACCAGGGGCAAACCCCGATATACCGTCTGTCTCTCGACTCAAGCGGGCTGTGCCATTGGCTGTCCTTTCTGTGCCACCGGGCAGCAGGGTTTCGAGCGTAACCTTACGCCCGGAGAGATAATTGACCAGGTGCTTTATTTTGCTCGCTGTCTCCTGGAGCAATATAATGAGCAATATAATGAAGGAAAGAGCAACTCAAGCCAACCGGTAAGCCCAATCACCAACCTGGTCTTCATGGGCATGGGCGAGCCGCTGGCAAACTACGATTCCCTGTGGCAGTCTGTTGAGATGCTCAACTCACCCCATGGTTTCAGGTTAGGTGCCCGAAACATGGTCATTTCCACCGCTGGCTTGGTGCCACAGATAAAGCGCTTGAGTCAGGAAAAACTCCAGGTGGGGTTGGCGGTCTCGCTCCATGCCAGCGAAAATGCCTTGCGGGACAGACTGGTGCCAATCAACAGGAAATATCCGCTGGAGCAATTAATCCCGGCCTGCCAGGAGTATTTTGAGATGACAGGACGCCGCTTTAGCTTTGAGTATGTTCTTTTCGATGGCAAAAACGATTCCGTGATGCAGGCACGCTCCTTGGCTCAACTGCTCAAAGGTTTGAACTGCCATGTGAATCTCATTCCGGCCAATAACACGGCTGACCAGACTTTCCGGTCGCCATCTAAGAAGACTATTCTAGCCTTCGAACGGGAACTCAAACGATGGTCTATCGCCTGCACACTCCGTCAGCCAAAAGGACTGGACATAGAGGCTGGCTGTGGTCAGCTCCGCAGCCGTTTCTGGCAAAGTGGTCAAATCCAATCAAACCCGGTTCCGATGACAAGAGGATAATCTTGATGTCTGGCCAGCTAGCCCTTCGGGTCGCTTTTGGCACGCTGGTGCCAATCAAGTTAGCCTTAGACCTCGGAGTTTTCCATCACAAGGCTCACATGCCAGCAAAGAAAACCTGCTAAGGAGGGTAATGAAAATGGATGATACTCAGAAGAAGTCTGGTAGCCATGTAGGCAGGAAATTAAGGACACAATTTCTTGCCGGTATTCTTATCGTCGTGCCCATAGGTGCCAGCATATTGATACTGGTCTGGCTCTTTTCGGCTGTTGATAGCCTCCTTCAGCCTTTAGTTATAGCCATCTTTAGCCGGGCTCTTCCCGGCGTTGGCTTTGCGGCGACTATTGTTTTAATCTACCTGACCGGGGTGTTTGCCAGCAATGTTATCGGAAAGAGGCTAATACATTATGGTGAGTCTTTTTTAGCCAGAGTGCCGGTGTTTCGTCAACTCTATGTGGGCATTAAGCAGATACTGGAAAGCTTCTCTACACCAGGTAAAACCGGCTTCATGCAGGTAGTGCTGGTGGAATTTCCCAGAAAAGGTATGAGGGCAATTGGCTTCGTTACCAATGAGCTGGCTGAAGCCTCCGGTAAGAAACTGTTTAATGTGCTTATCCCAACCGCACCAAATCCAGCAACCGGCTTTCTCCAGCTGGTAAGCGAAGAGGACATTGTCTGGACCAAGATATCGGTTGATGATGCTATCAAGATGATTGTATCCGCCGGAAGACTGGTGTCGGAAAAAGTTATTGCTCAGTTGCCGCAGACCATGAATTGAGGATGCCCTAAGATTATATTACTGATGAGACCAAGGAAACCAGATGAGACTTAATCCTCATCTATACGAGATTAACGCCCGAATATTCATCAGGCGAATGTCACAAAAGTATGGGCGTGCGCTTACCTTGGCAACGGTTCCCGATGAGGAATGGCAAGAGCTGGCTCGCCTGGGGTTCGACCTGGTCTGGCTTATGGGAGTGTGGGAGCGCAGTCCGGGCTCTCGCCAGAAGGCGTTACTTGACACTGCTCTCCGTCGGGCATATGCCCAGGCTTTGCCCGGCTGGACCGATGATGATGTTGTCGGCTCTCCCTATGCTGTTTATGCCTATAATCTGGAGCCTTCGCTCGGCAAGCCGGAGGAACTGGCTCAACTGAAACGGAAACTTAACCAGCACGGCATTGCCCTCATTCTGGACTTCGTATCCAATCATCTCGCCATTGACCACCCGTGGACGATTTCCCACCCGGATTGGTTTGTTCAGGGGAAGAAAGAGGATGTTTATGCTCATCC
Organism: uncultured Dehalococcoidaceae bacterium; assembly: GCA_964623035.1. Lineage (GTDB taxonomy): Bacteria > Chloroflexota > Dehalococcoidia > Dehalococcoidales > RBG-16-60-22 > CAZUSN01. The sequence goes on from CAZUSN010000016.1 coordinate 9,050, forward strand.
TGACTGGTTCTTTGCCACGGGACAGGGGGGATATATCGCTCACGGTAAAGACCCGAACTTCCCTCCTTGGACTGATACCGCTCAATTGAACTTCTTTTCCCATGCCCTGCGGCAGGCTCTGAGCGATGAATTGCGGCGCATCGCTGAGGTGTCAGACGGCGTACGCTGCGATATGGCAATGCTATTGCTTAATGATGTCTTTCAGGAGGTGTGGGGAGAAATCATAAGGGATTATCACCGACCGGAGACAGAATTCTGGGCTGAGGCTATCAGGTGCCTGAAAAACCAGCGACCGGGCTTTCTTTTTCTGGGTGAGGTTTACTGGGGCTTTGAGCGCCAGCTGCAACAGCTCGGCTTCGATTTCACCTATGATAAGACATTCTATGACCGACTGCGAACTTCCCATGCCGGAGACATCCGGAGCTACCTCATGACCGAAGTGTCCAATCAACAGCGTTCGGTGCGCTTTATCGAGAACCATGATGAGCTCCGCGCGGCTACCGCCTTTGGTCGCGAGCGCTCACTTGCCGCGGCGGTGATTCTGGCTACCGTCCCCGGTCTTCGTTTTTTCCATGATGGTCAGCTTGAAGGTCGGCGAATACGGCTGCCTATCCAATTAGTGCGTGAGCCAGAAGAGGCTATTGATAACGAATTCAGGCAGTTCTATTACCGGCTATTGGCAGTGAGCAAGGCGCCGGCTTTCCACGAGGGGAAATGGAGTCTTGAGGAAGTAGTCGAACCCACCCAGGAAGATGACACCCAACCAAAATTGTTAGCCTGGAGCTGGCAATATGTCGAGCAGCTTAAAATAGTGCTCATAAACTACTCTCCAAATCCAGCGCAGGGATGGGTGAAGCTGCCTCTCCTTCTCAAAACTGGAGTGCAATTAGTTGACGAGTTGAGAGGAACTAAAGATATTGAACAGATGGATGAGCGGGGACTATATATCGATTTTAAGCCCTGGCAGGCTCAAATTTTAGACATATCTCCCCATCGTGTTGAGTAACTTCGGCTAATTGCACTTCTCGCCAACGAGATTTTTTAGCAACCTATCCCCCCTTACCTCCTTCCCTTGTAGTGTGTAAGACCGAGGAAGAAGCGCATTACATAGCCAGTTTGATAAACTCCGCAATCTTTCAGTTTGCGGTCACCTCATACTCACAAGCTGGCGGTAAGAGCATGGGCTCCATGCATGTGCTACAGAATATTCGTATCCCCAAATTTGACACTGCTGACAAGGTTCATCTTGAAATAGAGAAAGCCTTGCGGCGGTCTCATCATCCTCAAAAAGTCGCTTTTTTAGACCAATTTTTAGGAGCAGACCATTACCACACCGATTCTAAAGGCCTCAAAAATGGATATAAAAGGCTTGACAAATTCTCGAGGAAAAGATAAAATTTATCACTTCATGATACAATGTCTCACTTCATGAGACAAAGGCGTAAAGAATTATGACAGCCAATAATTCTAACAGGTCCATAACCAGAGCCGCATCGATTCTTAGGAGTTTTTCTCCAGCTGAACTTGAGTTGAGCAGCTCCGATATTAGCCGAAAGGTCGGACTGCATAGGGCCACTACATACCGTATACTTGGAACCCTGACTGCTTGTGGATTGTTAAATCGGAACGAAAAAACAAGTAAGTATACGATTGGCCCGTTGCTTTATCAATTGGGGGCCCTTTATTTAGATACTATAGATGTCTTCAAGGCTGCCAAACCAATAATGGAAACTCTCAAAGACCTGACAAGTGAGGACATAGTGTTGGGTATGCTTGATCGCGGTAATATGGTAATTGTCATGAAAGAGGAGTCCAAGTTTGATTTCAAAATTGGCCGCCATATTGGTGAATCTATTCCTGCCTATGCATCAGCCATGGGCAAATCATTATTGAGTGAATTGACTGAGGCAGAAATTGACAATCTCTATCCGAAAGAAAAATTGCAACCTGTAACTAAAAAAACAATCACTTCAAAGACAGAATTGAAGCGAGTGTTAGAGCAGGTGAGAAAGACTGGGGTTGCCTTTGACAGAGAAAGTGGTCGTATCGGAGTCGAGGGTATTGCCTCCGTAGCACGGGATGCAAAAGGAAGAGCTATAGCAGCTTTGTGCATTTCCATGCCGATATTCAGGGCTAATCAAGCTAAACGTACGCGGATGGCCAAATTGGTTAAGATGGGAGCTGAACTTATTAGTTCTAAACTAGGCTATCAAAATGTTAATACCGCTATTTCTGAAATTCAAGATATACGTTCTTGGTGGGAGAAGCAAGAATCTATTTCACACTACCCTCCGGATAGTCAACATCGTATCAAGCTGACTGGCCATTATGGCGCAGCCTTGCACAAAATTCGGCAAGTGGCATCCCGCTGACTAATTTTTGAAAACATATCACAGATAATTAATAAACTAATCGGGGATACGAAACAGGAAATGTGAACTCTGTGCGTGAACTCCAAATGCATCAAGGAAAAGGAGGTGATAGCTTTCAAAAGAAAAGAATTAGGCAAGCACGTCAAAATTTTTTGAAAAAGGAGAAATAATGAAGAAATTACTGGGTATGGTTGTGGTTTTGCTGCTTACTGGACTGATGATTGCCAGTTGTGCTGCGCCGGCACCTGCTCCCGCTCCGGCACCAGCACCCGCTCCCGCCCCGGCACCAGCACCCGCTCCTGCCCCTGCGCCGGCACCAGCTCCCGCTCCAGCCCCGGCACAGCCCCCAAAGGTAATTTCATGGAAATTACAGTCATGGGCTCCGGAGGGGTACGTGCATAATGTCAGCATGCAGGAGATTGGTGATAAAATCAAAGCCTGGACTGGCGGCGCATTCGAACTTAAGGTCTTCCCGGGCGATGCTATTGTGCCCATTGCCGGACAATTTGACGCTATGATATCCGGCGGCCTGGATGCTCTCATCGAGTCCCCCGCCAACCAGAGAGACAGGTTCGGTGCTATCGTACAACTTTTTGATGAATTCCCAGGCGGACTCTCCTCCCCAGAGCATCTTGCTTGGCAGTACTTGGGGAGTCAAGAAGGTCTGAAGTTGATTCGGGAACTCTACAAGGACACCAAAGTCTGGATCGTTGGGAACATGTCAGCAACCGGTCCGGAAATGGAATACTGGGGCAACAAGAAAATCATGACGGTTGCTGATTACAAAGGTCTCAAGATGCGGACCGGCGGCGGATGGGCGGAGGCGCTGAAAGGCTTTGGCACCTCGATCGTCTCAATGGCCGGCTCTGAAATCTATGGTGCTATGCAGCGCGGCGTGATAGATGCTTTTGAGTATGGTACACCAGCCTCAGACGTGAACATGGGCTGGTGGGAAGTAGCCAAATACGCTGCTTATCCCGGCATCCATTCACCCGGCGCTGGCTCACCCATGCTCTACGTTAACAAGGACAGATGGAATGAGCTACCTGTGTCAATCCAGGAAATGTTAACGTACCTCTGCAGGATGACCGCGTACAGGGACTTCTACTCAGAAATAATGAATGATGGGGCAGCGATTGAATTCTACAGGAGCAAAGGCATGGATGTTTATGTGCTTCCAGAAGAAGTTCAGGCAGCCCTCATCGCGGCTACTGATAAGCTGAACGATGACTATGCCGCAAAAGACCCGTTCTACAAGAAAGTACTCGACTCCCAGCGTGCCCTTAGCGCAGCATTTGCAAAAGGTAACGCGATGGTAGCGGATGTTGGCAAACTCAGAAGCATGAAGAAATAGGTTGACCTACTAAGGAATTCGGGCATGGCAAGCTTTGTAGAGGTCTCCGCGAATTAATATGAGGCTTGCCATGCCAGGTTATCCTATTGAATAGGGGACATATAAGGAGGTTTGCGACAACTTTCCCGGTTGAGGCTTGTTCAGGTTCTGAAACGCTTTCGAGACTAGGTGTATTTATGCGTATCTTAAAACTCATAATAGACGGGGTTGATAAGCTTATCGATTGGACAGCTAAATCTTTCGCCTGGCTGATACTAAGCCTCATTGGGGTAATCGTCTATGATGTATTTGCCAGATATATTTTTAATCGCCCGACTAACTGGTCATTTGATATAGCCTGGATGCAGGGCACGTGTTTGTTCACTATTGGCCTATCCTATGTGCACCTTCATAAAGAGGACATAAAGGTTGAGGTTTTCAGCAGGTTCTTTTCCAAGAAGGTCGAGGCGGTCATGGATCTGGTCTGCAGGATATTCTTTTTCTTCCCTCTCGTCATTATGTATCTACTAGCCGCTTTCAGCAAAGCCACATGGTCAGTCGAGGCACAGGAGATTGCTCCATTTGGGATATGGCACCCGTCCATGATTCCCTACCGGTTTATTGTCCTGCTCGCTTTTTCCCTGCTCACCCTAGCAGGTTTGAGCCGGTTCGTCACCGAACTGCGAGCGCTGGCAGGGAAGAAGAAGCTATGATTGATCTGAGTCCACTGGCAGCCACTATTATTCTTATACTCGGATTACTTATCCCGATTATGCTGGGTTTTCCAGTATTCTATGCCTGCGGCGGTATCGCCTTAATCGTCGGTTTGCTGTCATATGGTCCGGGAATCCCCCAGATATTCTACGGTCAGCTAATTGGCATCGTCTCTAACTATATTTTCCTGGCCGTGCCCCTCTTTGTTTTCATGGGTACGATGACACAGCAAGCGGGAGTTGCGGATAGGCTATTCGAGGCACTTTATCTCTGGATGGGGCGACTGAGGGGTGGCTTAGCCGTTATCACCATTATCATGGGCACCATTCTTGCTGCTTGCGTCGGTATTGTTACTGCCTCTGTCATTATGCTGGGTATGATCGCTCTCCCTGAAATGATTAATCGGGGCTATAACAAGTCGCTTGCCACTGGAGCCGTGTGTGGTGCGAGTACTCTCGGCATACTTATCCCACCAAGCGTTATGCTGGTCGTCTATGGACCTAACGCGCAGCTGTCAGTCGGCAAGTTATTTGCGGCGGCTTTCATGCCCGGCTTCTTGCTCGCCGGATTATATATGATTTACGTCACCATCCGTGCTTATCTCTTTCCTGAGGAGGCCCCGGCAATACCGCCTGCTGAAGTAAGGGTGCCTTTGAGCAGAAAAATCACTTTACTGCTAACCTCAGTTATGCCGCCGGCATTTCTCGTTTTGTCAGTGCTTGGCGTCATCTATTTTGGTGTGGCTTCGCCGACTGAAGCAGCCGCGGTGGGGGCTTTCGCCAGCATAATTCTACCCGCCGCTTATCGGACTTTGACCTGGGAATCCCTGAAGAAAGCTGTCTTTGAAACAATCAAAGTAACTGGCGTGGTTGGCACTATGGCGATAGGCGCCATGGTGTACGTCTCGGTATTCCTCGGCCTAGGAGGCGGGAAGGTGATTACGGATATCATCCTGGCGTTTCCCCTGGGACGCTGGGGGGTCTTTGCCATGATTATGTTCATCGTCTTTATCATGGGCTTTTTCATGGATTGGCTGGGAATTGTTTTTATCCTCATTCCCATCCTGAGCCCCATCATTCCTAAGTTGGGCTTCGACCCTTTATGGGTTGCGATGATGATAATCGTAAACTTCCAGACATCTTTCATGACGCCACCCTTTTGTCCTACCATCTTTGTCCTTGTACCCATTCTTAAGCCAGAATGGGGTATAAGTGGCGGCGACTTAATAAGAGGCGTATGGCCATACGTCGTGCTGATACTTGTGGCTCTTGCTCTATGTGTTGCGTTCCCGCAGATAATCCTGTGGCTCCCAAGTACGATGGTAAAATAGCACCAGGTAAACCTTGGACATGACAATGATTGAGATGCCGAAAAAGATGGGTGCGGTTCTAGTCATATGAAGCTTCTGAGAGAAATTACAGAGAATTTGATACTTGGCGATGCCGAACAAGTGCGGCGTCTAGTCGATGAGGCTACTGATAACCGGCATGCTTACCTGCGGCGTACCCGGTGAAGACGTTGCGAAAATGATTAAGATGAATTCGAGCAATTTGGTATACTGAAACTAGGGAAATTAGGTGTGGCTAAGTTGCCTAAAGAAATTACCTTAGAAGTTCCAAAATCGGGAGTCATAATACATAACCCGACTCTATGTCGCGGATGCGGAATATGCGAGCTGGCGTGTTCCGCCTACCATAAAGGAGAGTGCAGCTCATTTCTATCCAGAATACACATCAATGCCGAAGACCTTGATTTGGATTTTCCGGCAGTAGTCTGTGCCCAATGCAACTCGCCAAGCTGCTATTTTGCCTGCCCGCTGAAAGACAGCGCCCTGTGCATTGATAACGAGACCGGCGCGCGCTATATCAATGAAGACGAATGTACCGGATGTGGGGAGTGTGCAGAGGCATGCCCTTTGCCCAATCCGGCCATTTGGCAGACCAGTAATGGAGAATTCTTTAAATGTGACCTCTGTAAGGGCAGAAAAGGGGGTCCAATATGTATTGAGGTATGCCCCCGAAATGCCTTAACTTTTGTGGCGAGAGGGAAGTAGATGGGTAAGATGCATGGCTGGGCGGGGAAAATACTGAAAGTCGATTTAACGACCAGAAGAATTGAAACAGAAGACACCGCCAAATACGTTCCTCAGTACGTTGGCGGCAAGGGTATAGCGACAAGAATAGCCTGGGAGGAGCTTAAGCCCGGCACAGGACCTTATGACGCGGAAAACATACTGATGTTTTTCAATGGACCCTTTACTGGCACGCTAGCGCCCACCTCTGGTAGAGGAGTTGTGTGCGGTGTCTCGGCGCGGACGTATCCCACCCCCTGGTTTACGTATGGGACGATGGGGGGAGATTGGGCCGCTGAGCTGAAGTTTGCCGGGTTTGACGGTGTAATTGTGAAGGGCATTTCGGAGAGACCCGCCTATCTCTGGGTGAATGACGGCAAGGCCCAGATAAAAGACGCTGACAGGCTCTGGGGGCTGGATACTTTCTGCACTCAACGAATGCTCAAAGCCGCGCACGGAGAACAGTCGCAGGTTTTGTGTATCGGCCCGGCCGGGGAAAACCTCGTCCGGTGGGCGTCAATTCAGCATAAGCTCTCTAACGCCATCGGCGATGCCGGCCTTGGGGCTGTCATGGGTGCCAAGAAGCTGAAAGCCATCGCAATATTGGGGACCGGAGGAGTAAAAATAGCCAGGCCGGCTGGATTCATCCGTGCCTGCATGGAAATAACCGACCTCATCAGTTCAGGTCCTACGGTAACTCCGGTCAGGGATTCTCGCGGAAGGCCGCCTGGACCAAATACTCTACCCTGTAGCTTTGGATGCCCGATGGGTTGCGGGAAAATGTTTAAGAACATTCCGGCGGGTATAGAGGTTGGCAGCGGCACCCGAAATATGATGGCGCATTGCGAAGACGGGGTTTTTATCTCGGGGGACAACAAAACTAACTACCCGCCAAAAGATATTGCCAAAGATTATAAAGGCGATATGTACACCAGAGAAACCAAAGGATTCGGTGACAAAATCGGCACAGAGATACAGGCCCTCTGTGAAGGGCTGGGAATATCCAGTGCCTTCAACCTGAACCTGTACCCCTGGTTCTGGCAATGTATTGAGAATGGGGTAACCGAGCTTAACAGCTACAAACTTGAGCCGGATAACCCCCGATTCTGGTATGACCTAGTGAAGAAAATAGCTTACCGGGAAGGAATTGGTGATATCTTTGCGGAAGACCTGATTAGGGCTAGCGATAAACTAAATTTGCCGGATATACTCAAAAAAGCAGCTTGCTTCCAGTTCCCTTTGTGGGGTCAGCCTGACCACCGCCTGGGGAGAGCCTATGAGTCCCAGCCCAGTCCGATTTGGATACACACCAGCCTGCACTGGGCTATCGATTCGAGGGACCCAATGGCAAGTCACCACCAGTCGTCATTTGTATCAATGTGGTTCCCGCTGCATCATGAGGGGAAGGCCGGTTCTCCGGATGTCGATTTTAACAAACTGATGGCCACCTACGCTAAGACATTCGGGACTGCGGCTGGCATGGAGCCGGGCTTTGAAAACATACACGATAAAACGAAGCTGACTGTCTGGCTGGATAATCGCGCTCAGATAAAAGACTCCTTGCTGCTTTGTGATTGGTGCTTTCCGAGGATTCTCCGGGGTTTCAATTCAAAGGAAGAACTGAAAGCAGCTGAGGATTATTGTGGCGATATAGACGCTGAAGCCAAGATGCTGTCTCCGTTGACCGGACTGAAGATAACCTCGGCTGACCTAGGAAAGGCCGGAGACAGAATTCGCAACCTGGATAGAGCACTCCACATAAGAAACTACGACCGGTCGAGGGAGCTTGACTCGTCAGGGGAGTGGGTTTGCGAGTACCCGGAGAAATCGGACGGTACTAAGTGGGACAAGTCATTGTTTAATAAAATCCTTGATAGTTACTATAATAACCGGGGCTGGGACAAGAAAACCGGCCGCCCAACCCGAGCAAAGCTGGAGGAACTCGGCCTGAAAGACGTGGCTGATAAACTAGCGAGTATCGGGAAATTGCCCTAGCGTACGCAACCTGGAAGTCCGTGGGAGAATGGGTATATAGAATCATTCAATGGCAAGCTAAAAGACGAACTTGAAGAGTATTGAAATGTTTGATTTCGTAAAGATTCGTGACAGTTTAATAGGTGGTGATATTGAAAAGACAGAAGCACTCACTGCTGACGCCCTGAAGGCTGGCGTTCCGGCAAAAGAAATACTGGATAAAGGACTCATTCCTGGCCTTGACGAAGTGGGCCGGAGATTCCAGAACGGCGAATATTTCTTCCCGGAACTGCTGGTAGCCGGAGAGGCAATGAAGAAAGCCCTAGCGCTTTTACGACCAGAACTGATGAAAAGCGGAAGTGCCACAACTGGTAAGTATGTTATCGGCACAGTCAAGGGGGATATCCACGACATCGGCAAGAACATCGTCATCATGATGCTTGAAGGAAACGGCTGGGAAGTGACTGACCTGGGCATTGATGTGCCTACCAAGACCTTCGTAAAAGAGGTCCGCAAAAAGGAATACCAGATTCTCGGCATGTCAGCGCTGCTTACCACGACCATCCCCAGACTATCGGAGACGATTGAAGCTTTGAAAAAAGAGGGGCTGCGGGACAGGGTGAAAATAATGGTGGGCGGCGTTTCCGTGACTAGAGGCTATGCTGAGCAGATTGGCGCTGATGGCTACGGCCGGGATGCTGTTGAAGCTGTCGCCGTTGCCAAGAAGCTCATCGGCAAATAATGAGAGGTGTGCTGCAATGAACGGCCTGGAGCGTATGAGGAAAGCCCTTAAGCGAGAGGAACCGGATCAGGTGCCTCATTTCGAGCTCTTAATCGACCCCAAGGTGAGGAAGGCCATCAAACCCGGCCTGTCCAATGAGGACTTCCATGAGTATCTTGACCTGGATGGCATTGGCCTTGGTGATAAAAACAATGCCCATCGTTACTTGCTTCTCAACAAAACTCAGAAACTTTACCGCGATCAGTGGGGCGCCATTGTCAAGTTTTCCACGGAGTCCGCCGGGATACCGCAAGAACCGGCCATAAAATCAGAGGCGGATTTTGACCACTACGCAATGCCCGACCCAGATGAGGATTGGCGATACGATAACTTAAGAAAAGCAATCAAAAGGTTTAAGGGGGAGAGGGCCATTTTCTGCGGAGTAACTGATGTCTTCGATATTGTGAAGGAGAGCTTCCTCGGCGATGTCGTCATGTTCATTAGTATGATTCGAAACCCAGAGTTAGTGAAACGCATAAGCCAAGCTGTCCTCGAGTACCAGCTTAGGTATATTAAAAACTGCATTGAGGTGGGCGCTGATTTCTTTTTCATAAATGGCGATTATGCCACCACGAGCGGTCCGATGGTATCCCCCAAAATGGCATCGGAATTTCTTATGCCCTATCTCAAAGCAATCGCCGATTGTGTGCACGAAAACGAGTCACTCCTCGCCAAGCACAGCGACGGGATGCTGTGGCCGCTGTTCGACCAGATTGTGCAAACGGGTGTAGACGCCATACACCCTATTGACCCCGAAGCCGGGATGGACATGGGAGAAGCCAAGGCTAAATATGGAGGCAAAGTGTGCCTCATGGGAAACATCGACTGTGGGCCACTGCTTACCTGGGGAACTCCAGAAGAGGTGCGCCAGGCAACCAAGGAATGTATACGTAAAGGCGGCAAGGGCGGTGGTCTCATCTGCATGTCTAGCAATTCAATTCATAGCGGCGTAAAACCTGGGAACTACCTTGCAATGGTTGAAGCCATTCGCAAATATGGTACTTACCCTCTCGAGCAACATCTTGAAAATTTGGTTGTAGCTGGTAGTAGAGAGCAGCCTTAACGAAAGCTTGCTTTGTTACTTCATATTCGCCAACACCACCTCCTTCTCAATTGTCGCAATCACTGGCTGCTCTCAGCGAGACTTTTATTTCCACAATGAACTAATCATAAGTTCTATTGATAACCTCGGCTCCATCAACA
>CAZUSN010000017.1:0-17908 GCA_964623035.1 uncultured Dehalococcoidaceae bacterium
CTTACCGACGTACAGGATATTGCCCTCGGCATCCCGAAATAGATAGACACCGGGACTGTGGGGTAATCGATTTAATTGTTCTTCTATCAGGCTGCTGGTCAACTTTGCTCACCTAACCTCTTATATTTTATCATAGCCAATTAAACGGACAAAGCAAATAGAAAAAGAGGGGCTAAGCCCCTCTTAAATTTTCCCAATACAGACTAACTCCCTAGATACATAGTAAAAGCCTTCAAGCAAAAGAGAACACAATATAACACCTTGGCTTGCCTTTCCGCAGCAAGCCAAGTTCAATGACCAAAGGGAGTATCGGGATGAACTTAGACCACCGGGTTGGCTAGATGATTACGCTTTATTCCAGCGATTTCCTTACTTTCATGCCAATCAGCGCCACCAGGCCAAAGGCGAGGGCAACGGCAAAGCCAGCCCACACTGACATTGGCGGTGCCTGAGGACCATATATTTCCCCACGGGCAATGCCTGCTATTAAGACACTGAACCCCATTACCATTCCAGAAATCCAGAGTACCCAGACCATTATTGTTGCCAGAGCTTTGAATATAGGCGGCATTTTGACACCTCCTTTTAATTTAGATAATCAAAGTATACACCCAAATAACGTTTTGTCAATATGCGGAAAAGAAGAAGCAGCGATGACAGATATCACTCTCTAGCCCGGAATTTTATGAAACTGGATAAACTTAACCACAGCTTCACCCAATGCTGCCGCCTGTGCCATTCCCTGCTTATCCTTTTTCACCGCCTCCTTGTCCGAATATCCCTCCTCACCGCTGAAGCCTATGGCGCGCCCTACCATCAGCATTTTCTGGATGGTGAAAAAACTGTTGAACACAGCTACCGCATTGGTGCTGCCGCTTCGCTCGGTGGTCACCACTACCCCGGCTACTTTGTTCCTTAATTTACGCCTGGGAGAGAATACGTAAGTACGGTCGATTAAGGCTTTAGCCTGGGCGCTTACGTTCCAAAAGTAAACCGGAGTACCGAAGATAATGCCATCAGCCTCTAAGAGTTTAGGATAAATGTCCTGCATATCATCCTTGACGTGGCACTTGCCCGTCTTATGGCAGGAGCGACAGCCATCGCAGGGGGATAAGGTTTTTCCCGCCAGGGTTATCAGCTCTATCTCAGCGCCCTCTCCTTGAGCTTTAGTCAATGCCTCTTGTACCATTATCTCAGTATTGCCATGTAATCGGGGGCTACAAACGATACCCAAAATTTTCATCGTCTCTCCTCCGTTAAAAAATGAAGTGAGCTTACTTCATAGTAATTTAAAAACCCTTCTTTACCACTTAATTCTAACACCAAAACAGACAATAAACTATCTAAAGCTCTTGACATAACTAGACACCCCACAAGAAAAGTGATAAAATGCATTTGCTGAATCGGTATTATGTATAGTTAGGAGGCATGGTGAAAGAAGAAATCAGGAGCTTTCTGAATTACCTCACTGTGGAGAAAGGCTTTTCCGGAAATACTATAGAAGCTTATCGCAATGACCTGGAACAACTGGGCAGTTTTGTTGAAAGAGAGATGAGCAAGCAGGGCTCGATGCCGTCCTGGGCGAATTTCAGTCGGCAGGGAATGCTGAGCTATATGCTTAATCTTAAAGAAAGGAACTATGCACCAACTACTATAGCCCGTAAAGTAGCTGCCGCCAGGTCTTTCTTTGGCTTTCTCAAGGCGGAGGGCATTATCAAGGCTGACCCGACGGAAAACATGAGTTCGCCTACGGTGGGGAAATCGCTGCCCAAGCCAATTTCCATCAGCCAGGTTCGCCAGCTCTTGGACCAACCGACCAAGCTGAACACACTGGAAGCCAAAAGAGATAAAGCCATGCTGGAACTGCTTTACGCCAGCGGCATGAGGATAAGCGAGCTTGTTTCCCTGAACCTGGGTGATGTCGATACCGAAGGTGGCTATGTCCGCTGTTTTGGCAAGGGCCATAAGGAACGTATCGTCCCAATCTACGAACAAGCAGCCCGGTCAGTAAAAAAGTATATCGAGGAAGTCCGCCCCAGATTAGTCCACAAGAAGGAAGAGGTGGCTCTTTTCCTTAATCCCCGCGGGGAGAGGTTGACCAGACAGGGTTTCTGGCAAAAGCTAAAAGAGTATGTCAAATCGGCAGGGCTGGATACTCAAATTAGCCCCCACACCCTGAGGCATAGCTTTGCCACCCATATGTTAAGTGGTGGTGCTGACCTTCGAGCGGTTCAGGAATTACTCGGTCACGCCAACATATCCACCACCCAGGTTTACACCCATCTCACCACCGAGCATGTGCGGCGCACCTATGAGAAGTCTCACCCCCGTGCCAAATAATCAACCGAAACGAAACTAACGAGTAAAGGAGATGATAGATGCCTAAAAAACCACGAAAAGGCAAGGCTTTTTATAGTAAAAGGAAGAAAATAAAGCAACATTCCCTAGCCCCGGTCGCCCGGCAGCAATTGGTTAGCCAGACTCCTAAACCTTATGTTCCCACCCCGGCGGTAAGTATACCAAGCACAAAGTCAACCTCGAAAGCAGCCCAGTATCCCTACATCGCCGCCGAGCTGAAAAGCATCGGAATACTATCAGGGATAATTCTGGTTATCCTCATTGTGCTAGCTTTGACTTTACCTTAGTTTTCCTGGCGGTCATTATGGACTTTGCAGCGGAAAGAGCCAGGTTAATTGAGCATCTAAGCGCTGAGATTAAAGATAAGCGGGTATTAGACGCCATGGCGCGCATACCCCGGGAGCTTTTCGTGCCACCGGAAAGTCGGCATATGGCTTATGAGGATATGCCACTGCCCATTGGACTGGGACAGACAATTTCGCAGCCCTTTATTATTGCCCTCATGACTGAGGCATTGAAGCTTACCGGCAGGGAAAAGGTGCTGGAAATAGGCACTGGCAGTGGCTATCAGGCAGCTATCCTCGCTGAGTTAGCCCGTCTGGTAATTACCGTAGAGCGCCTGTCTCCCTTAGCTGAGACCGCCAAGAAGGCACTGGATAACCTCGGCTATAAAAACATTGAGGTTCACCTTGCTGAAGAGACTCTGGGTTGGCCGAAGGAGGCACCTTATGATGCCATAATGGTTACAGCGGCGGCGCCAAAAATACCTTCCGACCTTCTGGCTCAGTTAGCCATCGGCGGACGACTGGTGATTCCGGTGGGCTCACGCTATTTGCAGGAGCTATATAAAATCACCCGTCAAAGAAAGAAGAATAAAGTGCAGAATCTGGGCGGCTGCCGTTTTGTCTCACTTATCGGCAAGGGTGCCTGGGATGAAGAGGAAGAAGATTATTAGGATTTTTCAAGGAGCGATAGATGGAAGTTTTAGAAGCTATCAAAACGAGGAGGAGCATTCGCAAGTATAAGACTGACCCGATAGATAATAAAACTCTAGCGGCGGTTCTGGAAGCTGCCCGCTGGGCACCATCCTGGGCCAATACCCAGTGCTGGAGATTTGTCGTGGTGCGGGATAGCGATACCAAAGGTAAACTCTCCGATACCTTAAATGAAACTAATCCAGCGAGGGACGCAATTCGAAATGCACCACTGGTAATTGTCGCCTGCGCGGAGCTAGGTAAAGCCGGCCTTAAAGAGGGAAAGATAGTTACCGATAAGGGTGACTGGTTTATGTTTGACGTTGCCTTAGCCATGCAGAATCTGGTGCTGGCTGCCCACTCTCTGGGGCTGGGCACGGTATATGTCGGGCGTTTCGACGCGAAAAAGGCAGCCAGCATTTTAGGGGTGCCACCGGGTTACTGTGCGGTGGCGATGACCCCCCTCGGTTACCCCGCCGAGACAAAGGAACCAAGACCAAGAAAAGAACTTTCCGAAATTGTCTTCTATAACAAATGGGGACACTGAATAAGGTGCCACTTAGATGAACTATAAAAGGTGGACCTTTGTTGCCGTCGGTCTTTTGGGCATTGGTATAGTCTCTGGTCTGGCAATGCCAGACCAGTTCGCCAATCTCTTTGCTGAGGACTTGGCGGCTCTTAAAGAGCTAAGTTCCATCCTGGGTCCGTTCAAAATCACCACGGCGGTATTTATCTTTCTTAAGAATGTCTCGGCGCTAATACTGAGTTTTATCTTCAGTCCTGTTCTTTGCCTGGCACCTGTCCTGGCTTTGCTGGTCAACGGCTTCATCATCTCTTTTGTTTCTACCCTGGTATTGCAAGAAGAATCGCTTGGCATTCTGCTGGTTGGTTTAGTGCCACACGGTATTTTTGAACTCCCGGCTCTAATCATGGGTGAGGCAGCGGCGCTTAGCTTCGGTACCATGGCATTAGCAGCGTTGATTTCAAAGGAAAGAAGAAAACAATTAAAGTCCAACCTGAGACAAAACCTCAGGTATCTTATCATAGCCTTCCTCTTGCTGCTGCCGGCAGCGGTCATTGAAACTTATATTACACCACTGTTTCTAACCTGAGGAGAGGGCAAAGTGGGCGTATAAGAGGGGCGTTAGCCCCTCTTCCCTTCCCTCCTTTGGAGGAGAGGGGGAATAAAGGGGGGTGAGGTAAATAACCTTACCAATACAAAATTATTTGCCCTGACTTCCCAATTACGGGTATAATAACCTCTGGACAATTTTTTAGAGAGCAGGTGATTAGATGCAGCAACACGAGATGGGCAATATCAGGAACGTTGTTTTACTATCTCATGCTGGTGCTGGCAAAACATCAACTTCCGAAGCAATCTTGTTTACCGCCAAAGCAATTAGCCGATTCGGCAGGGTTGATGACGGGTCCAGCACCTCAGATTACGACCCTGATGAAATAAAGCGCAAGATTAGCATTAATCTGACTCTGCTTCCCTGCCAGTGGCGGGACACCAAGATTAATATAATTGATACCCCAGGTTATTCCGACTTTGTTGGCGAAGTTAGAGCGGCGCTGCGGGTGAGCGAAGGGGCAATAGTGGTCATCTGCGCTGCTTCCGGTGTTGAGGTGGGCAGCGAACTGGTATGGGGTTACGGCAAGGAAGCCGACCTGCCACGCCTGATCTTTGTTAATAAAATGGACCGCGAGAACGCTGATTTCTTCCGCACCGTGGAAGAAATCCAGTCCAAGTTTGGACATAAATGTATCCCGATACAGCTACCGATAGGGGCGCAAAATAATTTCCAAGGCGTTGTTGACCTGTTAACCATGAAGGCCTATACCGGCTCACCGCCTAAAGAGGGGGAGATTCCATCAGAACTGGCAGCCCAAGCCAGTTCTTTCCGGGAGAAACTGGTAGAGGCAGCCGCAGAGACTGATGACAAACTCATTGAAAAATACCTGGGTGGTGAGGAGCTCAGTTTAGAGGAACTTAAGAAAGGCTTGCGACAGGCTACAGTAAGCGGCGGCTTTTTCCCCATCTTAACTGGCTCAGCACTGCAAAATGTGGGGGCTAACTCGTTGCTGGACGCAGTCTGCGATTACCTACCTTCACCAAAAGAACGTAAAATAACCATTATCACCGATGCCACGGAACAGCAAATTGAGCCAAGTCAGGAAGGCCCCCTGGCTGCTCTGGTGTTTAAGACCACTGCCGACCCCTATGTTGGCAAACTTACCTATTTCCGAGTTTATACCGGAGCCATCGAAAGCAATTCCCAGGTGTGGAATGCAGCACGAAATGGTGCAGAACGAATCGGGCAACTCTATATGCTGAGGGGTAAAAACCAGGAACCGGTGGCTAAAGTCAGCGCTGGAGACATCGGAGCAGTCGCCAAATTGAACATTACTAGCACCGGAGATACCTTGTCCAGTCAACATAAGCTGGTTAAGATTGCCCCCATTATCTTCCCCACACCTATCTTTGATAAGGCAGTGTATCCTAAGACCAAGGCTGATTTAGATAAGCTTGGGGCAGCGCTATCCCGGATAATTGAGGAAGACCTCACCCTTCGGATACGCCGGGAACATGATACCGCGGAAACACTGCTCTCCGGAATTGGTGAGACCCAGATTGAAGTGGCTGCGGAAAAGATGCAGCGTAAATTCGGCGTCAGCGTTAGGCTGGAGACCCCCAAAGTTCCCTATAAAGAGACCATCACTGTGCCTGTGCCCAACGCAGAGTATAAGCATAAAAAGCAAACTGGAGGACACGGTCAGTACGGGCATGTCATCATGGAACTGGAGCCTTTGCCCCGCGGCAGTGGCAACGAGTTCGCCGAGAGGGTAGTCGGTGGTACCGTGCCCAAAAACTATATCCCGGCTGTGGAGAAAGGGTTTAATGAAGCAATCCAGGAAGGAGTGCTGGCACGTTACCCGGTGGTTGATGTTAAAGGAATTTTGTACGACGGAAGCTTTCATCCGGTTGATTCCTCCGAGATATGCTTCAAGATTGCCGGGGCACAGGCAATGAAGAAAGGATTTGCCCAGGGTCGTCCCATCCTCCTCGAACCGATAATGAATATCAAAATAACGGTGCCTAACGACCTCACCGGAGATATTATTGGCGACCTCAACACCAAGCGTGCCCGGGTGCAGGGAATGGTCCCGGAGGGTGACTTCAATATCATTGAGGCTCAGGTGCCGCTGGCTGAAGTGCTGCGCTATGCCATTGACCTGAAGTCAATGACCCAGGGCAGGGGGACTTATACCATGGAATTCAGCCACTATGAAGAGGTGCCCGCCCAGATTACGCAGAAGATTATCGCCCAGAGAGAAGCTGAGAAAACCGCCGAGAAGACCTAGTCTTCGCCAGCCTTTAATTAGGTAGCTCTTATCTCCTGCCGCATAAAGATGACATAGCTGACGGCAAAGCAGATGGCACTCAGGCTGACGAGGCTGACCAGATGGGGCCAGATAAGAAGGATGCTCTGCCCCAGGCTGAGAGGATTGGGCAACATATAAGCTACTTGACTCTGGGTTACCATCCCCAGACTGCGCACCACAGGGAGCAGTAACACGGTCGTCGCTTCTTGAAACAGGATGTTCGGGGAAATCCGCGTTATCATCTGCTGCAACTCCACATTGCGCACCAGTTCATCGGCAGAAGCATTAGCTGCAGGCACAATGGCATTAGCGATTGCTGGCGCAATCAGGAGGATGAAGATGCTGAAGAATAGCCAGAGCGCTAAAGAAGTCAGCAGAGAGGCGGCTACCCTCTGGAACAATACGGAGAAAAGTATCGCCAGACCCATCCAGAAAGCGCCATAAATGATGATGAGAAAGAGATAGATAAAGAGCCTGATTACTTCTTCGGCGCTTGGCGGTACTCCAATCATGGTAAGTCCATAACCTGAGACCAAGAGCAGCATGGTGCCCGCCATGACCGACAGCGTAAATACTCCGGCGAGGAACTTGCCGTTGATGACACTATCCCGGAAGACGGGCTGCGCCAGGATTCGGCTCAGCGTGCCACCGGTGCGTTCACTGTTGATAGCATCAAAGCCCAAGGCAATGCCGATTATGGGAACAATCAGGGCGATAAGGTAAGTCAAGGAAGGAATGACATCCCCTGGAGTGGTAAAAAGACCTAAAAAGACGTACCCCTCTGGCAGGGCTGCCGCACGAATACCTTGGGCGGCAGCCCTCAACCCAGCAGCGCTGGCAAAGAGCACCAGGATAAAGAGGACAACAAACCTGATACTGGTAAAATAGTCAGCCAGTTCTTTACGCAAAATAGCGGTCATAGATTAACTATTCCTCGCGAAAATACTTCATGTAAATATCGTCCAGCGAGAACTGCTGCACTGTCATTTGAATTAGCGGGAAATCCTGCTGCACCACCACCTTGGAAATTGCCGCCCGTAAGTCAGCATCGGCACTGATAACAAGGGTATTGTGCCTGGTCTCTACCTTGGCTACCCCTTTAATCTTTCTAACCATATCAATAAGCTGAGGGCTTGGCTGGACGGTCTCCACCTCGATAATATAACGTCCTCCGGCTAAAGCCTCCCGACCCACCTTATCAAGGGCGCCCTCAATGACGATTTTGCCCTTGGACAGTATGCCGATGCTATGGCACACTCTTTGTACCTGGTGCAACTGATGCGAAGAAAGCACCACCGTTGTCCCCAATTCGGGCAGACCAGAAATGAGTTCAAGGAGCTGGTTAATCCCCTCCGGGTCAAGCCCAGATGTCGGCTCATCAAGGAAAATCACCTTTGGCTTTTTAATTAAGACATCGGCGATTCCCAGGCGCTGTTTCATCCCACGGGAGAATTTGCCCACGGTCTTCTCTCTCTTGCGATTCGGACCCATCGCTTCCATTATCTGGGCATCGGTAAGCCCAACCGTCTCCAGCACTTCGTCAATGCGGCGGTCAATTTCAGAATAATCCATATTATTTAGCTCAGCAATAAACTTCAGGTTTTCCCTGGCGGTGAGATTCTCATAGAAGCCCACTTTCTCCGGCAGATAGCCTATGAGACGCTTTACCTTAAGAGGTTCTCTGGTGGGGTTGAATCCGCAGACCCGAGCAGTTCCGGAAGATGGCTCCGTCAGTCCCAGCAGCATAAGGATGGTGGTGGTTTTGCCAGCACCATTGGGGCCAAGCAAGCCGAATACCTCATTCTCCTTAATGTGCAGATTGAGGCAGTCAACTACAGTGGCCCCGTCATACTTTTTGGTCAGGTCATGTGTTTCTATGGCAAATTGTTCACTCATTGATTACCGCCGACTAAAGCGCATGAAGACGAATACCAGTCCGACAACCACCACGGCAATGATGACGACACCAACCCACCCCCAGACGGTGGGCGTTTCCACAGTAACCCTGATCTCAAGCGCATCAGAGGTATCCTGCACCCCAGAAGCTCTGAGTGAAATCGCATAATCCCCAGCAATGGTTTCCGGCGGGGTCTTAATAGTGATGTCAACAGTTTGAGTATCCAGAGCTGCTAAGGACTCTACCCTATCTGGCTTGAATTCGATAGTCCATCCTTCTGGTTTTTCCGAAGAGAAGTTTATTTTATCAATCGGTGCGGTGCCCAGATTACCTATTTTTAGCGAGAAATAACTATCCCTGCCGGCAGTGGTGGTGGTGTTATAGCGCTCACCAGCCGGGGCTAGCAGCAACTCATACCGCGCCGTAATCACCGCGATAAGCTCAACGGAGCTCTTCAGCTCCCCGGAAACGACGTCTACAGTTATCTTGTATTCTCCCGTCTTGGGCAGGGGCCAGAAGGGCGCCGTAGCCACCACCCTGATTTGGTCACCATAGGTAAACCCTGATGATTTCAGGCCAATGGCAGATATCCTTTTGTCCTTCTCAAATTGCGGGGTCATATAGACTTCCCAGCCCGGGGGTGCTTTAGTTACCAGGTCAAAGGAACGGGTAGACTCCAGTAACTGAGCCCCGGCATACTTAAATTCTATCTCAAAAACAAAATCCGCCCCGGCAATGGCATCTACTTTCGGGTGAACCGCCCTTACCTCAATTGTTTCCGCTCGCACGGCTTCTTTAACGGTAACCCTGACTTCTATCTTCTCCGTAGAGGCCTGCTCTCCCTGAGCGCGGAAAGAAAACATGTAATCGCCGGCTTCCGCCTTCTCTGGCACAGTTATATTTACATATATAGTTTCGCTACCATAAGCGGCCAGAGATGCCAGTCTTGGCGGGTCAAACTTGATTGCCCAGCCTTCAGGCACTTCACCGGAGAAAACGATTTTATCAACCGCCATTTCACCCACATTTTCCAGGTTGGCGCGGAAATCTCTATTCTGCCCCGCCACGGCGATCATACTATAGAGCCCGTCACTTGGGGTAAGCTTCAGAGCATATTGCTGCCCTTGGGCAAAGACAGCGCCAAACGGGCTCAGCGCTAATAGGCTTACTAACACAAGACAGAGCACTCTCACTATTTTCATTGCTGCATCACCTCATAAAGTTTTTCGGGGATTTTGATGTAAAATTTGTCTTGGCAGGACTAAAGCTGTCCAGACACTCTTTTATCATAGCATATCGATTGTTAATAAAATATTAATTTACAATAACAATGTCAACTATAACAACAGTTAATCATAATAACATGCTCAGTACTAAAATTCAACAATGATAAAGTTATGTTATCTCTTTTTCCTGCCCAGACCGGTGATTTTATCCCGCTAGAAGCTCCCTGACCTTCTGGGTGAAGGCGGGGAGCACTTTTTTCCAGTCCCCAACGACGCCAAAGCGGGCTTCACGGAAGATATTTGCCTCAGGGTCTTTATTGATGGCGATAATGTTCTTAGAGCCAGAACAACCAGCCAGATGCTGGCTGGCACCAGAAATCGCCACCGCAATGTAGAGCTCAGGGGCAACAATCTTACCGGTAAGACCTATCTGCAATATGTCGGGCACCCAATCATTATCACAGGGGGGACGGCTGGCACCGACTGCCCCCTTCAGCAGTTTAGCCAGTTCCTCTAACTGCTTAAAACCTTCGGGACCACCCATGCCCCGGCCGCCGCTGACCACCACCTCGGCCGCCTCCAGTCTTACCCCCTCCACCTCCTGCGACACCTTTTCCAGCACTTTGGTTCTGACTTTTGAGGGGTCCAGGTCAGCTTTAACAGGGATGACTTCGCCTTTTCTTGCAGCATCTCGCTCCAGAGGAGTCATAGCTTTAGCTCTAACGGTAGCTATCTGCGGGTCGGTCTCGCTCATAAAGATAGCCCGAGCGTTGCCGCCATAGACCGGTTTAGTTTGGAGCAGACGCTTTGACTCAGGGTCAATGGACAGCTCAATGCAGTCCATGGTGGCGGTTGTTTCCAATCGAAAGGCCAGTCTGGGCGCTAGGTCACGCCCAATTGAAGTCTGTCCCAGAAGGAGAACCTGGGGCATCGCTTGCTTGACCACTTTTTCCATAACTGAGACATAGGAATCTGTCTGATAATCGGCAAGCAGTGGGTGCTCAACGATATATACTTTATCGGCGCCAAAGGCGATGGCTTCCTGAGCTAATTTACCTACCTCACTGCCAACTAGTATGGCACCCAACTTCTCCCCAAGGTCATCAGCCAGCTTCCGGCCGCAACCCAGTAATTCGGTGGCAATAGCTGTCAGTCTGCCATTGGCGACCTCAGCATGAACCAGGACACCTTTATACTCCGCCATAATTTCCTTTAAACCTCCTAACAGGTATGGAGAAGCCGCCCTAGAGTAATTTGGCTTCCCTGAGCTTCAGCGCCAGATTCACCCCCGCCTCCTCCGGGCTTTCCTCTTGAATTAACTCACACTTGCCCTCACGGACCGGCTGGAACAGTTTACACAATTTGGCCCGTCTCCCACCCGCACCAGCCTGAGATGGCTCAATACCGATATCCGCCGGCTTCCAGATGACAGGCTCCACCTTTCTCGCTGCCATAATCCCCCTCATTGTCGGGTAGCGCGCTGCACCAAGCTCATTGCTTACCGTGATTAAAGCGGGCAGAGATGCTTCAATCACCTCGTAACCATCAGCAGTGACCCTCTCCACCCTGGCTTTACCATCAGCAATGTCTATTTTCCTGGCCACGGTAACACTGGGCAAACCCAGCAACTCTGCGATACCCGAGCCCACCTGACCCGCATCCCAGTCAGCCGCCTGCCGACCACAAAAGATGAGGTCATATTTGCCTATCTTCTTTATTGCCATAGACAGGGCATAAGCAGTTGACCAGCTATCACCATCAGCAAAAGCCCCGTCCTCAAGCAAGATAAGCTCATCAGCACCCATAGACAGCGGCTTTTTCACCACTTCCCGCAGCAGATTGACACCCAGGCTGATAACGGTGATTTTACCCCCATGAGCGTCCTTGATTCTCAGTGCCGCCTCGACGGCATTTTCATCAAAGGGACTGATGACCGGCGGTACGCCCGGCGGGAGCACCACTTTATTGCTGGCAGCATCAATCTTGAAGTTAGCGGGGGGTGCCTCAGGGTCAATCACCTGCTTCACGCAGACAATCATATTCATAAAAATCTTCTCTTTTACACAGTTATTGCCTAGTCCTTATCTCCAGGCAAAACTCAGTTGACTAATTTAGCATCAGTGCTTTTTGGTGTCAAGCACAAGCTTACCACCCGCTCGATGCCGCTCAGGTCTGGAGTAAGTGTTGGCGAAGCCGAGGGGAATAGGCGACGCAAAAAGGCAGTGACGGCTTTTCCCTGCCCCTGCCCTATCTCCAGCAGCAAGCAGCCCTGAGAACCGAGTTTGCCCTTTGCCTGTTGACAGAGACGGCGAATTTTCTCCAGTCCTGCCGGGCCACCGTTCAATGCCACTTTTGGCTCGAAGCTGGCTGGGCCGGTGCGGGGCAATTCCGCTTCCCTGACGTAGGGGAGGTTGGCAATGATAAGGTCAATGGGCTCAGGCAAAGGGTCAAGCATATCACCGTATAACAGGCAAACTCTGTCCACCACCCCATGTTTATAGCAGTTAATCTGGGCAATTTCGAGAGCGGGGGCTGAGATATCTGTGGCGTAGATTTTGGTCCGGGGCAGATTCAATGCCAGGCTGATGGCAATAGCTCCACAACCGGTGCCAATATCAGCGATGGTATCTATATGGCGACTCTGAGCCAGCTCAAGCGCCTTTTCCACCAGCAATTCGCTTTCCGGTCGAGGGATGAGCACACGGGAGTCAACATAAAAATCAAGACCGTAGAATTCACGGTGTCCCGTGATATAAGCGGTAGGCTCACCCTTTAAGCGGCGCTCAATCAAATGCCAGAAGGTTGCCTCTTCTTTCGGGCTTAATTCACGCTCTAGGTCTGAATAGAGCTGAGCTCGGTTTATCTGCAAGGCATGCCTTAAGAGCAGTTCACCCTCCAGGGAAGCATCCTCAATGTTTTTCTCCTCCAGGACTTTTCGAGCCTGACTCAGCGCCTGCTTTAAGCTCACGCCAATTGTTCCTTCAGTTGCTTCGCCTGATAATTGGTGGCTAGAGCATCAATCAGTCCGTCAAGCTCCCCTTCGAGGATTCGGGGCAGGTTACGCAGCGTCAGACCAATGCGATGGTCTGAAACACGGTCCTGAGGGAAATTGTAGGTGCGTATCTTTTCAGCACGCTCGCCGGTGCCCACCTGTGAGCGCCTCTCCAAAGTTATTTTCTCTTCCTGCTTACGTCGCTCTATATCCAGCAGTCGGCTTCTTAACACTGACAGCGCCCTTAACTTATTCTGCAGTTGCGAGCGCTCATCCTGACAGGTAACCACCATGCCCGTTGGCAGGTGAGTAATACGAACTGCCGTGGCTACCTTGTTGACGTTCTGTCCACCGGCACCACCGCTGTGAAAGATGTCGATTCTCAGGTCATCCGGGTCGATTGATATATCCACCTCCTCAGCTTTAGGCAAAACAGCTACGGTAGCCGTTGAGGTATGGATTCTGCCTGAAGCTTCGGTAACAGGCACCCGCTGTACGCGGTGAACACCACTTTCGTACTTAAGTCGGCGGTAAGCCCCTTTACCTTTTACTTCAAGTATGATTTCCTTGAAGCCGCCAATGCCACTTTCATTGAGGCTGATAATATCTATTTTCCAACCTTTAGCCTGAGCATACCGGCTATACATGCGGAAGAGGTCAGCAGCAAATAGCCCGGCTTCATGGCCACCTGTCCCAGCCCGGATTTCCACAATGATATCTTTTTCCTCATTAGGGTCCTTGGGCAGGAGACCAACTTTCAGTTCATCAAGGAGTCGGTCTTGCTTTGACTCAAGGCTTTCTATCTCCTGCTTGACCAGTGCTCTCATCTCCTCATCCAGCCCATCATTCAGCATTGATTTTGTTTCCGCCAGCGACTTCATCGCCGCTTTATATTCCCGATACTTGGTCACCAGGTCGGCAAGGCTCGCCTTCTCCTGAGCCAAAGCCTGCAATTGCTTCGGGTCAGAGACTACAGTAGGCATAGCCATCTGCTCATCAATTTCCCGATAGCGCTTCTCTATTCTTTCCAATCGGTCTAACATAGCTGAGTCTACCTCAATCGTATTATATCACAGCCCAAGATAACGCTGAAAGCTTGACCTCACCCCTTTCGCAAGACAGCCCGCCAGTCAATATAGTATAATGATTAATTAATTAAGAAATAATTCCAGGCAGACAGAGATGAAAAAACAAATGGCAAAATGGACCTCGGGCATCTTTAATCCTTTCCTGGTGAGTGCGGTGGTTGTTACCCTGATTTCATTTGACTCAACAAACCACGTTTCTGAAGCCATGAAGTGGGCGTTGATTTTAATCGCCATCAGCATTCTGCCGGTCTTATGCGTGGTCATTTATCTGGCTCACAAAGAAAAGGTTGAAGGCATCTTCATTAACATCCGCCGTCAGAGGAACAAGATTTACTTTCTGGCGAGTATTTGTGTGGTAGCTGGTTGTCTCCTTCTTCTTTATCTGGGGGCACCTCTGGTCTTAGTGGCAACGTTTGTCGCTGGGCTTGCGGCGATAGTCGTCTTTATGTGCGTAAATTTCCTCTGGAAGATAAGTCTGCATACCGCTTTTGCCGCAGCGTCAGTGACTGTTCTGACTATTCTGTACGGCTCAAATGGGGCACTGACAGCAATGCTCGTCCCACCAATCGCCTGGGCAAGAATCGAACTGGAGCAACACTCTCTAGCTCAGGCAGTAGCCGGCGCTTTATTGGCAGTGCTAATTGTGGTTGTGGTGTTCCATTTCTTCGGTCTCATCGGGTCAACTACCCCTCTCTAAAAAGCTTCTTTGACACTGTTAAAACTCCGCAGTAACATAGTTAACGGGAAGCCATGTTAGCCAAGGTAAAAACGGCGGCGGTGGTTGGACTGGAAGGTCATCTGGTTGACGTTGAGGTGGACATTTCCAGCGGCTTACCGGCGATGACCATTGTTGGTTTGCCTGATGTTGCTGTCCAGGAAGCTAAAGAGCGAGTCCGCGCCGCGATACGAAACTCTGGATACACCTTCCCCATGAAACGCATCGTGGTTAATCTTGCCCCAGCCGACCTCAAGAAAGCCGGCCCCTCTTATGACCTGCCCATCGCGGTTGGCATCCTGCTCAGTTCCGAGCAGGTTACTGCTGACGGCTCTCAGACCATCTTCCTTGGCGAGCTATCTCTGGATGGCAGCTTGCGCCATACTCACGGCATCCTGCCTATGGTTGCCCTGGCTAAAGAAGAGAAAATCGCCAATGTTATCGTGCCTGAAGTTGATGCCAGAGAGGCATCTTTAATCGAGGGAGCTAAAATCATCCCCATCGCCTCACTACCCCAGTTAGTTAGCTATCTCAGGGGAGAGATACCTGCCCCAGAATGTCAACCCCAGGAAGTCCATGATTATCCGCCGCCTTTCGCCTTAGCTACAGACCTGGCTGACATTAAAGGGCAGGAACATGTCAAGCGCGCTCTGGAAGTAGCCGCTGCCGGCGGACACAATATCATCATGTGCGGCCCTCCGGGGAGCGGTAAAACACTGCTGGCACGTGCCCTCCCCTCCATCCTGCCCCCGATGACCAGCGAGGAAGCTATAGAAGTCACCAAAATCTACAGCGTCAGCGGTCTGCTTCCGCCGAATACTCCTCTAATTAGGCAAAGACCGTTCCGCTCTCCTCATTACACCATTTCCAACGCCGGGCTGGTGGGTGGCGGACACTGGCCAAAACCGGGTGAAATCAGCCTCAGCCATCGGGGGGTGCTCTTCCTCGATGAACTCCTTGAGTTCGGGCACTCGCTGCTTGAGGTATTGCGCCAGCCTCTCGAAGATAAGGTTGTCACCATCAGCCGGGCTCAAGGGAGAGTAACCTTCCCAGCCAACTTTATGCTGGTGGGCGCCATGAATCCCTGTCCCTGCGGCTACTATGGCGACCCTTTCCGAAGGTGCACCTGCTCCCCCGGGTTGGTTTCCCGCTACCAGCACCGCATCAGCGGTCCATTTATTGACCGGGTTGATATCTTCATTGAGGTGCCTCACATCGACTACGAGAAGCTGGCTGACGACAGATTAGGCGAACTGTCCGCCAGGGTACAAGAACGGGTCAAAGCTGCCCGTGAGAGGCAACTGGAACGCTTCAGGGGAACAAGGCTGACCTGTAATGCCGAAATGACACCAACCGAGGTAAGAGAGTTCTGTCAGGTGGAAGAGGCTGCCCAAGGTCTACTCAAAGCCGCTATGAAGCAACTTTACCTTTCCGCCCGGGCTTTCCATCGCATTCTAAAGCTGGCACGCACTATCGCTGACCTGGAAAATTCTGTTATAATTAAAGCCCATCATGTAGCAGAAGCCATACAGTATCGTCCGAGGCGAATGGAGTAAGGCATCAGGCTTTGGGGAGGAGACAAATGAGTAAGTGGAGGAGATACTTAAAATCAGTTTCAGTCATTATATTGCTTTTGGCTCTGGTTCTCATCGCCACGGGATGTGAAGACTTTGGCACATTCCCTACTCCTGAGCCGCCACGGGAGAAGCCGGCACCAACTACTTTTATCAACTCTGAGGACAGAGCTATCCTGGCGGTTTATGAGCACCTGCTGAGTCTGGCGGAAAGCCATGAAGCCAAAACGTATCTCGCTGAATTCTCCGCGGTCAGTGATAACTGGAGTGCTAAATCAGAGCTGTTCAAGGATGGTAGCAGCCTCTGGTACGTTCAGGTTGACATGTCCCACGTCAAAGAATGGCAAGGAAGACCCTACTGGCAGCAAGCCGGCTGGTTCGTGTATCAGGATAGCAGAGTGATACCATCAAATCGCCTTGAAGCCAATGCCCTCAGGATTGAAGCTGACCTGCAGAAACTGAGTTTACAACCTGAGCCAGAGGCAACCCCTTAATTCGGGTCCTAGTCTGTAAGGCAAAAAACACCACCGATAATGAGCATAACCAAGCCAATGGCAAGGGCAATCCATCCCCCTACCTTCAGAGCGCCAGGTTGCGGGCGTAGAGGCCAATGCTCCATAAATTCCCTGGTATCGCCGGAGCGCTTCGCCAGCGCATTAAAGTAGCTCTTCTCCTCCCTTTTCCCCCAGATAATTGCCGCCAAACCAACAATAATGAACAAGCCACCCACGCCCATTAATGTTACCCATTCCCCATAAAGCATAAGCCAGCCCCTCCCCATTAAAGAAGAGTTTTCCGTGATAATTATAGCCTATTCTAACAGCATTTTTATTTAATTTCAGCCTTAGCCCCGGCCCCTTCCAGCTTCTCTTTGATTGCCTTTGCCTCTTCCTTACTGACTCCCTCTCTAACTGGCTTGGGAGCACTTTCCACCAGGTCTTTGGATTCTTTCAGACCTAATGTAGTTACTTCACGCACCGCTTTAATCACATTAATTTTGTTTGCCCCAACCTCAGTAAGGATGACACTGAACTCGGTCTGTTCCTCAACCGCTGGAGCCGCTGCCGTCGGCGCAACTCCCAGAGGAGCCGCCGTAGCCACCACTGGAGCCACGGCACTAACCCCGAACTCCGCCTCTAAAGCTTTGACCAGTTCGGCTAACTCGAGAACGGTCATCGTTTTGATGGTGGTCATTATCTCCTCAATGGCTGGGGAGACCTTCGCTTTCTCCTTTGCCGGCGGAGCAGGTTTCTCACCAGCAGCTTCTTTGGCGGCTTCTTTCTTCTTTTCCGCCGCTTTCGTTGACGGCTTTTTAGCCTCGGCAACTTTCTCAGCGGTGGCTTTTGCCGTCTCTGCCGGTGCTTCTGCAGCTTCTACCTTTTTTTCTTCTGCCATTTTATCCTCCCTCCAATTGGTTGACTCTAGCTTGTAGCGCCCCGATAAACCCTCTCATCGGGTTTGCCAGGCAGCTAATTAAAGCAACGATGGGACTCTGCATCCCAGCCAAAACTCTACCCAGTAATATCTCCTTTGGTGGCAATGTAGCCAAAGCCTCCGCCTCACTCCGGGTAAGTACTTTATCCCCGGAAAACCCTCCCTTAATGCTCAGGTTTGTTTTTGAGTTGCGAATGTAGCCAGCCAGAATCTTGGCTGACTCAACAATGTCTCCGTAGCCAAAAGCGAGCGCCACCGGAACT
>CAZUSN010000018.1:0-17818 GCA_964623035.1 uncultured Dehalococcoidaceae bacterium
ACCGTGCCGCCGTCCACACTCAGGCTCTGCCCGGTCATAAAAGATGACTCCTCGGAAGCTAAGAACATCACCACCGAGGCTATCTCTTCAGGCTGGCATAGTCTGCGCATCGGTGTCTGCGGTAGTAAGTCCTCAATATATTTCGGGCTTTCCTTCAGGAGTATTTTCGTCAGACCAGCGTCAACAATCCCCGGACAGACCGCATTGACTCTTATGTTGTGCTGAGCATTGCCGGCGGCTAATGACTTGGTCACCGAAATTACCGCTGCCTTAGATGCAGCATAAGGCGCCGCCTGAGGTGCTGCCCTCCTGCCCTGCTGGGAGGAAATGTTGATAATTCTGCCGAATTTCTGCTTTATCATGTACGGCAACACTGCCTTGCAGAGGCGCACCGTTACCATCACATTAAGTTCTATCATTCGGTACCAGACTGATTCCGGGGTTTCCAGGAACGGCATGGGCTTATTCCAGCCGATGCAGTTTACCAGCACATCTATCCGGCCAAACTTCTCCACAATTCCGTCGATAGCATCTTTAACTTTACCTTCTTTGGTGGCATCAACAACTACCGCAAAAGCCTTGCCGCCATTCGATTCTATCTCCCGGACCACTTTCTGTGCTCCTTCCTCCGCGCTGTCCAGAATAATCGTTTTGCCGCCTTCTCGAGCAAAACCCTGAGCAATTTTTTCTCCGATGCCACCTGCCCCTCCCGCAACCACCACTACCATGTCTTTGAATTTCATTGTCCCCCCTTTAATCGCTGTAATTCACTCCTCAATGGCAATAGCCCTGGCTGGCGAACCTTCTGCGCCCGCTATAAGGAGCGGTAGAGCCATGAATTGTACGCGGTCTTTGCTTATGAGATGAAGATTGCACAGATACTCTACCGCCACAATGCCTTCTTTGAAAAAAACATAGTGGGTAGTATTCTCTTCGGGCTTGTCCTTATATTGTGGGTCAAGTAATCTCTTTCTAAGAACATAATCAGGAGGATAATCATAGCCGACAGTTTTAACCTTGCGTCTGACCAGCCATTCACAAGCCTCGCGTGTCGTATAAGGAGATTTAGCCCAGAAATCACGACTCATATAGTCGCATTTAAGGGGCCAGTCGGTACGAAGTAAAACGATATCACCCGACCTTATATGCCGACCCTTCTTCTCTAAATCCTCTGCGGTAACGCCACCATTTTCACCCAAGTGAGAAAGATTGACCACGGCGGCTTCTCCCATATACTTTTCCAGCGGCATTTTTTCCATAGACGGTCCATTCGGCAAGAAATGCAAGGGGGAATCGACATGGGTAAAACCATGCAGATTCAAATCGATACGTTGGGTCAGGAAATGATAATTCTCAAAAGTACTGATGGGGTATAATTTCGGCAACCAGCGCCAGTGTTCTTTGATAGTGAGCGTAAGGTCGATAACTCTTTTCACCGCAATTACCTCCTTGGTGACTGATGCTTAGAAATAATAATATATAACAGGTTAAACATTCAACGTAATTCAATTCCGATAATGTGGACAATGAAAGGGCGTCTATTTGGGTTGGTTAGTGATTAAGTTGGAAAGAAGATATAACCGACTCGGTCATCTGAGGAATTTTAAGGGTTTTTCACTAACTCTTTTCGAATTGGCAAAATCTTGGTAAGCGGTCTCGTATTCTCTCACTATTTCCGGCGCTGTCTTTGGCTTAAACCGCTTAGTTTCCGGGTCATAAGGCATGCTGATCATTCTCTTGGCATATAAACTATGCACTGCCTGATGGCAGTACAGACATAATTCTGCCGTTTTTGAATCTGTAATCCCCATCTGTCTCACCAAATGTTCAGGAACAATATGGTGCACTATCAAGAATCCTAGCGGACTGAAATGTCCACAGACCTGACAAATCTTGTTTCGGATAGTCTGTTTCTGAAGTCGTTGTGCCAGTTCCTCCAGTTCCTGTTGCGCAGGTGCCTGAAATAATCTATCAAATCTAACACTTACGCCAAGGGGCGGATTATCCGTATTTACACTCGTTGCCATCGCTTTTAACTCCTCACGTTTATTGTACGCAATCCACCGCTAGATTGAACATCCACCTTTGGTAATTTCTTGAACTGGTACTTTCGTATATATGCTTGAAAATAGTTTTGAGCAGTGAAGAAAGAGGAAATAAAATTGCGAAATGCCGTTTCATATCGGAGGGAAGAAGGCATGGAATAAGGAAAAGGTATTTGCTATTCAAGCGAGCTGAAGCCAGTGACATGGTAGATGTAGCGAGATGGGAATCCGCTCACCGCACGATTAACTTTCTTTTTTAGGTGGCACTTGCTTCTACGCTTATCCTCCAGCTCAATTACGAACATGTCACCTTCATTAAGGTCAACATAGTCCACCAAGCTGAGTTCTCCCCACCAGTTTGTCGCCGCCGGATGTTGGAACAACTGATAATTGACCTTGGCGACAAATTGATTATTACTAAGCTTGTATAATCTGCCCACGCCCATTTTGAACCCTTGACCTCTGTGGATGCTCTATGGGCTCTTAACCCTGTCTTGTCTTATATGTTACCATATGAATCTCAGATAAGCTAGGTAGAAAATGGAAATAAAAAGCTGTTAAAAATAAGGTAACACCATACCCGCAGCAAAGTACTATCTCAGGTGAGAGCTGAGCATCTTTGACCACAAAAATTAGTGCCTGTCTGGCTCAGAATTCCGC
The DNA here is from genome assembly GCA_964623035.1 of uncultured Dehalococcoidaceae bacterium. Classification (GTDB taxonomy): domain Bacteria; phylum Chloroflexota; class Dehalococcoidia; order Dehalococcoidales; family RBG-16-60-22; genus CAZUSN01. Next base: position 2,706 of record CAZUSN010000018.1, read on the forward strand.
GGTAAATTGCCAAAATAAATCTTAGTATAGGCGTAAGGGTTGATGCCTTCGGCATCAAAGGCTTTCTCTTCAGTAAAGAACCCGCTCATCACCCACACGTCGCGTTATCTTTTTCCCATCCAGATATTCTAGGAAAGCTTGAGCGTACTTTCGACTGGTATGAAATAAGTCACGTACTTCAGCCAGAGTCACTTTACCATGAGCCTTGAGGTGTGACGTTACCTTTTCTACCATCTCATCATAGGTTGAAGCAGCAAAGACCACGTCATCGCTTACCTTCACCACCTGGCGCTGTTCAATGAGCAAATTGAGCAAATCAGGCTCCGGAATAAGGTTACTGGGTGGAGCGTAGGGGTTCTGACGTAGGGAGCGCAGGAAGGCATCTACCTTTGCCTGTTGAGCCTGGCTAAGCTGAATGCGATGAGCGGGCAGGCGAACCACGGCACCATCCTCAATGGTAACTCCCTGTTCTGCCAATTTTCGGAGTGCTGCCGCCGAGTATGTTTCCATTTTCAGCCGACTGCTCAGCTCAACTTTAGGCATCCCCGGACGTGCCGGAAACCGGCGATGATAGTCCTCAAGGATGGCGGTGATTTTTTGCTTCAGGCGCTCCCAGCCGGTCACGGTCATCAGCAGGCTTTGTCCCCCCTCCCCAAGCCTGATTACCCTCTCCTGCTGAGTGAGGGATTCTAAAGCTGACCGTGTTGCACTGTTGGGCAGGTTGGATTGAGATAAAAGTGCGGAAAGCTCTAGAGGCTGTCTTGCCTCCAGAAGTGCCATAATAACTTCCTCAGCTGTGCCTTCCTCCCTCGCCTTCAAATTCTCCATAATATCAGGGCGAAAACGGCGGAGTCGCCTGGCGTGGGAATCAACGATTTTGCCACCACCCAAAGTTTCCATAGGCGAACGAATGATAAAGTGGTCGCCCTTGACCACTGCCACTGGGCGGTCCAACAGCAATTGTGCCCAGGTAGACTGCCCCGGCCGAAGTTCATCACTCTCTAGCAGGCGGACCTTAGCCATAGTCTCAGCAGCCCCGGTATGAAAGCTGACCATAACACTATGCCGCAAGGGGCGTTGCAGATAGGAAACCAGGCGAAGCTTAACCGTCAACATTGTCGTCGGCGTAAGCCAACCCGGCTTGGCGAGCACATCGCCGCGTTGCAACTGATTGGTATTAACGCCAACTAGGTTAGCCGCCACCCGACTCCCTGGCATGGCTGTCTCGATTCTAGTTTTATGCGTTTGCAATCCACGCAGACGCGATTTCAAGCTTGCCGGGACAATCTCCACCTCCTGCCCCACCGAGAGCGAACCATCAATCAACGTCCCTGTAACTACGGTGCCTGAACCCGCCATGGTGAAAACCCGGTCGATAGCTAGCCTGGGACGGCCCAAATCCTGTCTTGGCTCAATAGACCCCAACAGTTCATCAATCTTCGAAACCAGTTCTGGCAAGCCTTCTCCGGTTAAAGCGGAGACAACAACAATAGGCGCTCGGGCTAACGTGGTAGTGCTGATTAATTCCTCTATCTCCATCCTGACCAGGCTCAGCAATTCCTCATCCACTAGGTCCTTTTTGGTGATGACCACGATTCCTCTCCGTATTTCCAGCAGGTCTAAAATGGCTAAATGCTCCCGGGTCTGCGGCATCACTCCTTCATTGGCGGCGACAATAAGCAAGGCTAAGTCAATGCCGCCAACTCCCGCCAGCATATTTTTCACGAACCGCTCGTGCCCGGGGACATCAACGATGCCGACTTCCCTGCCGCTGGGCAGCTTGAGCCAGGCGAAGCCGAGGTCAATGGTCATGCCACGCTCTTTTTCCTCACGGAGCCGGTCAGGGTCAATGCCAGTAAGAGCACGCACTAAAAATGACTTGCCATGGTCGATATGACCAGCGGTACCAAGTACAAACATTACATCCGCCTCAACTGTCAAGTACTTCTTGAACCAGAGGTCAAATTCCGAAGCGCCGGCAACACCATCCCATCTTCTTCGGGTAACACAGAGCGCGGGTCGAGGAGCAGCACATCATCACTAATGCGCCCGACAATGGGCATCTCCTGAGACCGCAGTTGGTGACTTAATCTTTGAGCCAGACTTCGGTCTTTTTTATCGCCAATCGCCACCAATTTAGTGGGCAAGGTTCCTCCCGGCAGGCTACCACCACCGACCATCGTTTCACCGTCTACCACCTGAGCCGGGGTGCCGAGCGTCTGCGCCCACCGTTGCGCTCGCTGGTCAATCTCCGCCACCGATGCTGAAATCATTCGCCAAACTGGTATCTTGGTTGTTGCTTCGCCCTTTAAGTAGTGAACCAGGGTAGCGATGAGACCAGCTAGCCTTATCTTATCGATGCGCACCGCCCGAGCCAGCGGATGTTTCCGCAATTTGTCCATAAACTGCTTCTTACCCACGATAATGCCGGCTTGAGGACCACCCACCAGCTTATCCCCGGAAAAGAAGGTAAGCGCGGCACCAAGAGCAACGCTTTGTGGCACCATCGGCTCTTGAGCCAGCCCAAATTCGGTTGTGTCCAAAAAGCAGCCGCTGCCTAAGTCATCAAAGACGGGCAGGTTGTGTCGCTTAGCCAGTGCCACCAAATCCTCAAAACTGACCTCATTGGTAAACCCGACCAGCCTGAAGTTGCTGGAATGCACCCGCATGAGCGCCGCTGTCCGTGTGGTAATCGCCTGCTCATAGTCACTGAGGTAAGTGCAATTGGTTGTCCCCACCTCAATCAGCTTGGCTCCACTCTGGCGCATGACATCGGGAATGCGAAAGCCACCCCCAATCTCCACCGCCTGACCCCGGGAGACGATTACTTCCTTTCTTCTGGCTAGGGCGGTGAGACCCAGCAGCACCGCAGAGGCATTATTATTTACCACCAGCGCCGCCTCTGCCCCGGTTAGCTGGCACAAGAGCGGCTCGATATGAACTTGGCGGGAACCTCGTGCCCCGCTATCCAGGTCAAACTCTAAATTAGAGTAGCCTTTAGCTACCATATCCATCGCCACCATCGCTTCTCGGCTCAAAGGGGCACGCCCCAGGTTAGTATGCAGGATTACACCAGTGGCATTGATTACCTGACGCAGGCTGGGATTTTCCAGAGCTCGGACTTGAGCGCATACGGAGTCCACTATCTTAGCTAAAGAAGAAGCAACCTTACCAGCGGAGATAGCCAGGCGTTCACCTTCGAGTTGCTGTCGAACTAGGTTTACCAGCAGAGTATGGGGATAAGTTCTCTCCAACTGCTTCAATCGCTCGTCAGCCAGCACCCGGTCGACACTGGGCAAACGGCGAAACTCCATCTCCATGCCCATATTTTACACAATATCATTATATAATTGTAGGGCTAGTGGTGATTTACTATTTCAGAACGCCTGAAACTTCGGTGAGAATACGTCCTTTATGCTTGGACGAATAAAGACCTGGGCTTACCACAGTGGCAGCTGATAGGGCTTGGTCAAAGGACGTCCATCGAGCGGGGGCTGGATTTTGCTCAGGTCCAAGCCAAACCGTTCCAGAATAGTCGGAGCGATGTCTGCCCGCTGACCTCGCCGCATTACCAGAGGGTCGTTAGTACCCAGAAAGACATATGGGGCGTCATCGTGGCTTTTTTGACCCTCATCAAACCCGTGGTCAGCAGTAACGTAGATTAAGGTCTTATCATATAAGGCAAGTTTCTTTAGTTTCTGCATTATCTTGCCGGTCCAGGTATCGGCAGAGATGAGGGCATTATTGTACTGCTTTGAATTCTCCCCAAACCGGTGTCCCTTATCGTCTACCTCAGCAAAGTGAACAAAGAAGAAAAAGGGCTTGTCTTTGTACTGGTCAAGCAGCTCCATTGCCTTGGTGCCCACCTTCTCGTCTTCTTCTAGACCATTAATAAATACGTCCATTTTGGGTGCAGCATTATAGAAGAGTTGACCGGGGATTAGCTGATATTGGACCCCGCCTTCGGTTATGATTTCCCCCTCTATCCAATCTCCTACTTTGTAAAGCTTTTTCTGTGTGGGGGCATCACCCATGCGACCTGCCTTGGCAATTACAGATACGGTGACAAAGTTAGCCGGGCCAAAGAAGTCCTCCAGTCGTTCAAAGATGGAATAGCCCTCGGGTATAGGATGGCAGAGGTTATTACTGAAGATGCCGGTTACCTCAGGTTCATATCCAGTCAAAATTTGGGTCCAGCCCGCCTTGGTGTCCGTAATCCGGTAGATGTCAATGGCGACCAAGTTGCCCTCAGAGGCCAGCTTTTTTAGATTAGACAGCTCCCCTCTGCTCAAGCATTCTTTTACATGATTTCTCTGGGCACCGTCCCAGCCGATGAGGATGACATTTTTCAGTGGAGTAGAGGTCAGGCTCGATAATGGGCTTGGCGTTGGAGATGAGGTTGGCGCTGCGCAGCTGGGTACTACGGCTACCAGCAGTGAGATAACTAAGATTATGGCTAAAATAATAATTGACTTTTTCATTTATGCTATCCACCTTTTGACCAAATGAAAAGGCACTGGCAACCGCATTTCACTTAATGGAACTAGTGCCTCGTTTCATCAGTAAACTGCTAATCATATATGCTACTTTTAAGGCTATTTCACATCAGGTAAGTGTTATTATAGTCCTATTCTTCCAATTGTCAACACAACAAATTTATGTTTCTTTGCTGGTGAATAAAATTTATACTTTTTGTAACCAGTTTGTAACCGTTTTCTAACCTTTCCCGACCAAATTTAAACTTTTTCGTAACCTTAGACTTGTAAAATAGAACAGATGGATGATGGTTAATGAGCGCGATAGTTCTGAGAGTCAATGAGGAGCGACAAGATGGAAAACAAAAATGGTGAACCAAATTTCATACAAGAATTGGAGCATCTTAATGCCAAATTAATGGTAGACCAGCTTGATGCCGAAATAGAGCTGGAAAACAAAATGGATTCAGCCAGCGAGCAAATGGAAATAGAGGAAATATTTGACAAGATAAAATATTGTTCGGTTGCTTACCGGGCGGGATTTAATGAAGGTTTCTGGCTTGGTCGACGATTGATGCAAAAACACGGTATGGTGAAAACAGAAACTATTTATAAGAAATATCTAGAACTCAAGGCTAAGTTGGAATAACAGATTAAATCTCGATTCCTCTTGGTTCACATATTTGCCCTAACCTCAGGTAATTTGTTATCGTCCTGTTTTTCTAATCGTTAATACCATAAAGTTTATATTTCCGTTGCTTTTGTATTTCCCCCTTTTCCCCCACAATTCTTTCTTACAAGTGAGGCTCACCTTTGCTTAGTTTGGCTGAGGTTGGCAATTTACCTGCTATAACTTGATAATACACAATATAGAAGCTTACCATCTTCACTTTAATTCTCCTTGGCTAATTGCTACAATTAGAAATATAATCATTCATTTGACTAAAACACGCCCGAGTTTATAAAGGGGGGCTGAGAGATATGCTGACCAGAGACGAGCTGGAAAGATATGACCGACAAATAATGATTAAAGGAATTGGCAAGGAAGGGCAAGAAAAGCTAAAGCGGGCTAAAGTCCTTATTGCTGGGGTCGGGGGGCTCGGCTCCCCGATAGCCATCTATTTGACGGTTGCCGGGGTCGGCACGATACGATTAGTTGACCATGATAGGGTCGAGCTCAGTAACCTGAATCGACAAATCCTCCACGGGGATGAAGACGTAGGTAAAAGAAAGGGCGATTCGGCTATCGAGAAACTGCAGAGGCTAAATCGGTCAGTAAAGATAGAAGCCATCGTCGAAACGATAACTGAAGACAATATTTCTCAGCTGATAGATGGCTGTGACCTGGTCATTGATGCTATGGATAACCTGCCGACGAGATATGTGCTGAATAAGGGAGCCATCGCTAAGAATATACCCTTTTTCCACGGCGCAGTTTATGGTTTTGAAGGCAGGGCAATGACCGTCATCCCAGGAAAAACAGCCTGTCTCTGGTGTATCTATAAGGGGAGAGTCACTCAGGGAAAGTTCCCCGTGATTGGCATCGCTCCGGCGGTTATCGGCTGCCTTCAGGCAACGGAGGTAATCAAGTACATTACGGGAATCGGTGAACTTTTGACCAATAAATTACTTATCTACGATGGGCTAAATCTGGAATTCACCAAACTAGCCGTCGAGCGCGACCCAAATTGCCCGCATTGTGGCCATTTAACTAGGTAACGCCAAAGGAGTAAATCAAAATGGCAAAGCTAACTCAAAAAATAGAGAAACTAAAGTATAAGACAATAGAGATACCAAAGCTAACCAGAGGTATCGCCAAGGATTCTACCGAATTAATCGGGAATACACCGCTGGTCAGGTTGAACCGGATAACGAAGGGGGTAAAGGCGGAGGTGGTGGTCAAGCTGGAATCCTTCAATCCGGCGGGCAGTGTGAAAGACAGAATAGGGGTTTCCATGATTCTAGATGCGGAAGCAAAGGGGCTCATCAATAAAGATACGGTTATCATTGAGCCCACCAGCGGCAATACCGGCATCGGTCTCGCCTTCGTCTGCGCTGCCAGAGGGTATAAACTTATCCTGACTATGCCTGACACCATGTCATTAGAAAGGAGAAAACTTCTTTCCATTTTCGGCGCTGAGCTGGTGCTAACCCCCGGGGCGGAGGGGATGTCCGGAGCCGTCAAAAAGGCAGAACAACTGGCTGCCGAAAACCCGAATTCGTTTATGCCACAGCAATTCAAAAATCCGGCAAACCCGGAGGTACATCGGATGACCACCGCTGAGGAGATATGGAGAGATACTGAGGGCAAAGTAGATATTCTGGTCGCTGGGGTGGGCACCGGAGGGACGATTACCGGAGTAGCGGAAGTAATCAAACCCAGAAAACGAGGGTTTCAGGCTATTGCCGTTGAGCCAGCCAGTTCCCCGGTGCTTTCTGGAGGAAAGCCGGGACCTCACAGAATTCAGGGTATCGGGGCTGGCTTTATCCCTGAAGTCCTCCGAACCGACCTCATCGATGAAATAATTAAAGTCACCAATGAAGATGCTGGCATCATGGCACGGAGACTGGTCAGAGAAGAGGGGATACTGGCGGGCATATCTTCAGGGGCTGCTGTCTGGGCGGCAGTAGAGGTAGCCAAAAGACCGAAAAATGAAGGCAAGCTTATCGTGGCTATTTTACCTGATAGCGGTGAACGCTACCTGTCCACCTGGCTTTTCCAGGAGCTTTAGCCGGCGTGGAACAGGGAAAATTGCTTTTTAATCAAGCTTGTGTTAAAATATCTTTACTTATCACTGAAGGACCGCTAGGGGTGCTCGAGGGCTGAGAGGCAATTAATGCCAACCCTGTGGACCTGAACTCGGTAATGCGAGCGTAGGGAAGCGGCTGTAGCTTGGACCAAGGGTCTAGAAGTAACCGCCGAGCCCTTGGTTTTTGATTTATGGTGGTGTGACATGTTTAAGACCTTAAAAGAAGACATTCAGACGGTATTTGCTAAAGACCCGGCAGCAAGGAGCGTGGCGGAGGTTCTCCTCTGTTACCCCGGATTACATGCCATATGGTTTCACCGCCTGGCTCATTTCCTCTGGCAGCACAAGCTCCGCTTGTTAGCTCGTATCCTATCACAGACCAATCGTTTCCTGACCGGGGTCGAAATCCACCCCGGAGCTAAAATCGGCCGGCGATTCTTCATCGACCATGGCGCCGGAGTTGTCATTGGTGAAACAGCCGAAATTGGCGATGATGTTCTGATGTACCAAGGCGTAGTTCTGGGGGGGACAACCTCGGAGAAGAAAAAGCGTCATCCCACCATTGGGAATAACGTGGTCATGGGGGCTGGCGCGGTAGCTTTGGGTGCCATCACCATCGGGGATGGGGCACGAATTGGCTCAGGCTCAGTCGTCATCAAGTCGGTACCACCCGGGGTCACTGTGGTGGGCATCCCTGGCAGAGCGGTTGAAGACCGCCATAAACCAATCCTGGAACTGGAACACGGGAAATTGCCCGACCCGGTAGCTGAAGCCATCACATTGGTATTGAAGGAGCAGGACCGGTTGGAAGAGCGTCTGAAGAAGCTGGAAAAATCCTGCGGTGTTGCCACCCCCGGTGATGAATTAGTCCAAGAGAGAAAGAAAATGGAGCGAGAGCTTGAGTCAGAAGAGAAATAAGACGAAGCGACGTGTCATGTTTACCTTTACTCAGGAGAATATCCAGGAACCTGTCATCTATAACCTGGGACAGGAGTTTAATCTCGTTACCAATATCCGCCGTGCTGACTTGTCCGAGGATGAGGGCTGGATAGTGCTCGACCTGGAAGGTGAAGAATGTGACATTGAGCAGGGCCTTGCCTGGGTGACCAGTAAGGGGGTAAGGGTTGACGCCGCCATGTAGGTATTAAGGGGGTTAGCCATGAGAAGAATATATCTGGACTATGCTGCCACCACACCAACACATCCTGAAGTAGTGAAGGCGATGCTTCCCTACTTTACTGAAGCCTTCGGAAATCCTTCCAGTATCTATTCATGCGGGCAGGAAGCAAAAGGAGCCATTGAGGAGGCAAGAGCCAATGTGGCTGACCTCATTGGCGCTCAAGATGAGGAAATCGTCTTCACCAGTGGGGGCACTGAGGCAGATAATTTTGCCATTAAGGGCGTCGCCTACGCCAATGAGAACAAGGGAAATCACATCATCACCACCGCCATTGAGCACCATGCCGTGCTCGAGACATGCCATTTCCTGGAGACAGGGGGGTTCAGGGTAACCTTTTTGCCAGTAGATGAATATGGCATGGTTGACCCGGAGAGGTTACGGCGGGCAATCACCAATAAGACTATTTTAATTTCGGTCATGCATGCCAATAATGAGGTCGGCACGGTTCAGCCGCTAGCTGAGATAGGCAAGATTGCCAAAGAAACTGGCGTCTACTTTCATACTGATGCCGTGCAAACAGTCGGGCACATCCCCATAAATGTGGATGAACTCGGGGTAGACTTACTGTCAATGTCAGCCCACAAGCTTTATGGGCCTAAAGGCATCGGGGCGATATATATCAGGAAAGGTACCAAGCTGGTCTCCTTCATGCACGGTGGTGAACAGGAGAGAGGTCGGCGGGCCAGCACCCATAATGTTCCCGGCATTGTTGGCTTAGGAAAAGCGGTAGAAATTGCTCAGCAAGAAATGGATGAAGAAGCAAAACGGGTGAAATATCTTCGCGATAAGTTGCTTGAAGGTCTGCTGACACAGATTGAGCACACCCGCCTGAATGGTCACCCCACCCGAAGGCTGCCCAACAATGTCAATGTCAGTATCTCCTTTGCCGAAGGAGAGTCGATGTGCCTGAACCTTGACCTGGAAGGTATCTGCGTTTCTACCGGCTCCGCCTGCACCTCATCAATCACTGAGCCATCCCACGTCCTGCTGGCGATAGGGCTTCCTCCACTGCAGGCACATAGTTCCTTACGGCTTAGCTTGGGTAAGTGGACTACCGAGGAAGAAATAGACCGGGTTCTGGAGGTATTGCCCCGAATCGTCGCCAAGCTCAGAGCCATGTCACCACTGATGAAGAGCCAACGTTAAACAACGTAGAACAATGTTGAGCAAGGGAGTAGAATATGCTGCCAGAGATAGGTAAGGTAGATAGAGCTACTTTTGATAGAGTTATCTTTCCCAGACTGGGTAAACCAGACAGCTCGGTTCTTATTGGGCCCATGCATGGTGTAGATGCCGCCGTAGTCGAACTGCCGGGAGGCGAGGTCATGGTTATTGCCGAAGACCCCACCTTTGGTCTACCGGTGCTGATGCCACACTTTGGCTGGGCAATTGTTCATATCTGTGCCAGCGATGTTGCCGTGCTCGGCGTCAAGCCAAGATATATGACCATCTGTCTCATGTTGCCGCCGGGCACGGAAGACGCTGTGCTCGAGAAAATCTGGGAGGAAGTACATCAGGAATGTAAAAAATTGGGCATTGCTATCATCGGGGGTCATACCGGAATCTACCCCGGGATAGCCTACCCATTGAATGGTGGCTGCACCGTGATTGGCTTGGGAACTAAAGAGCAGCTTACCCCGCCCTCCAATGCCAGAGTTGGCGACCGGGTAATCATCACCAAGGGTCCGGCGATTGAGGCTACCGGTATCCTCGCTTTCCAGGCAGAAAAAGCCTTGGTGGAAAAGTTCAGCAGAGATATTGTGGAGAAGGCTAAGAATCACTTCATGGCGATGACCGTAGTCCAGGATGCGCTGGTCTCCGCTCCCTATGCCCATGCCATGCACGATGCCACCGAGGGCGGTCTGCTCAACGGTGTCTATGAGGTAGCGGCTGCTTCCAACAAGGGGGTAACTCTGTTTGAGGAGAAGATAGTTATCCCGGAAGAGATAGACGCTGTCTGCCGCCATTTCAATATTGACCCGCTTATCTCAATAAGTGAAGGTACGCTGGTGATAACCGCCGCGCCTGAAAAAACAACCAGACTTGTGCGCGATTTGAAACGAAACGGTATTGCCGCCTGGGAAATCGGAGAGATAACTGCCAAGGACAGAGTTTTCCTAAGAAAGAATGGCAAGAAAGAGGAGCTAACTCCAGTCATGGTGGACCCATTCTGGGCTGCCTACTTCAGCACGCTGGGAGGATAAAAATTGCACAATAGCGAAGAGGCAGAAAAGGTGCTGGGTAACCTGGTTTGCGCCGTTGCTATGCTGCAGAATTGCGCCGAATTTTCTCTCCTCATGCCTGAAGTCAGGGTCAATCTGGTCTATGCCCTGCCCCAAGCCAGGACATCGGCTGAAGTAGCCGCAGTAGATGGCCGGATAACAGTCGTTCAGGGTTTCCCTCACGCTTCAGGTCTGCCCAGATGGGGGGCATCAGACCATATGGCTAGGCTTATTATTGAAGTGCGTAAGTACGACCCCTCGGTAAATGCCGGCATCAATTTCAAGTGCGATGCCACCGTGATTGAGGTGGTGCAAGGGTACTGTGCTGAGAATAGTTTGCCCTTTGGCTGGATTGACCGGACCAAAGAGCCAGCGAAAGTAGCGGAGAAAGATAGAAGCTCCATGCCCTGGAAGATGAAACAACTGGTTGCCAGTTCTGGTGGCATACCCAGATTATTTTACGAGGGAGAAGGCTGGGGTAAAGAGCCGTTATTTGTTGCTCTGGGGAATGATGCCGTGGCAGTAGCTGAAATCGCTATTGAAATCGCCAGGCGCTATCAGCAAAGATTGAGCTAACTGGATTCACCCGCTAGGAGAAGCAATGACAAAGGTAGTCGTTGCCATGAGCGGCGGTGTTGATTCATCGGTAGCCGCCGCACTACTTAAGGAAGAAGGCTATCAGGTCATTGGAATCACCATGCAAATCTGGCCAGCAGATAAGAATAGGGGCAGATTTGGTGGCTGCTGCGGTACTGGCGCTGTAGAAGATGCGAAAAAGGCAGCCTATAAGCTCGGCATTCCCCACTATGTTATGGATTTCAGGGATATTTTTGCCCAAAAAGTTATCGCCGATTTTTGCCACGAATATCGTTCAGGCAGGACACCCAATCCCTGTATCCGCTGCAACCGGTATATCAAGTTCGATGCCCTGTGGGAAAAAGCTCAGGGGCTGGGCGCTGATTTTATTGCTACCGGACACCATGCCAGGGTGGAAAAGGATGAGACCACCGGAAGACACCTTTTGAAGAAAGGACTTGACCAGCAGAAAGACCAGTCCTATTTCCTTTATGCCCTAACCCAGGAGCAGCTTAAGCATATCCTGTTTCCTGTAGGCAACTTCACCAAGGAGCAGGTGAGGAAAATCGCCAGAGAATTGTCGCTCACGGTTGCCGATAAGCCGGGAAGCCAGGAAATCTGTTTTATCCCTGATGATGATTATGCTGAGTTCCTTAAAGATTATATTCCGCAGGCGGCTGAACCGGGACTAATCCTGAATGAACAAGGAGATATTCTGGGACATCACCAGGGAATTTTGTTCTACACCATCGGTCAGCGTAAGGGGCTGGGCATAGCTGCCAGGGAACCACTCTATGTTATTGACATCAAGCCGGAAAAAAATGCTATCGTTGTGGGCGGGAAAGAGAAAGCATTTGGCGATGAGCTTACTGCTGACCGCTTGAACTGGATAAATATCGATAAGCTAACCCAGCCCTTCAAAGCCAGGGCTAAGATAAGATACCGTCACCCAGAGGCTGAAGCTACCGCAATACCGCTAGATAAGGATAAAATTTACGTAAAGTTCGCCGAGCCGCAACTGGCGATTGCTCCCGGACAGGCGATTGTCTTTTATGATGGAGAATTCGTCATCGGCGGTGGTACTATAAAATCGGCGAGGAAGTCAGAAATAAGGGAAGAAGCCAAGGAGTTTGCCTGACATGTCTTCGGTAGTTGCCGTTTGCACCAGCAAGAAAAAGGGCACCAGAAAGCGGGCTATCGCCGAAGGTCTATTTAAGGAAGATTACGGACTCGTCGGCGATGCCCATGCTGACTGTCAGACCAATCGTCAGGTCAGCCTGCTTGCCATCGAGAGCATTGACAAGATGCGAAGTTCGGGCTTAAATTTAAGCCCCGGGGATTTTGCGGAAAATATCACCGTGGAGGGCATGGAGTTGTGCCACTTGCCGATTGGTACCAGGATACTGGTCGGCGATGAGGTCATCCTTGAAGTCACCCAGATTGGCAAAGAGTGCCATACTGCCTGTGCCATTCGCCGTCGGGTAGGTCAATGCATCATGCCTGAAGAAGGCGTATTTGCCCGCGTCATCCGGGGAGGCTCAATCAGACCGGGAGACAGCATCAAGATTGGAGAAGCAACATGACTATCGCTAAGGATTTATCCTTGGAAGAAAGAATCTTAAAACTGAAGGAGGAAAGGAATGCCGTTATCCTTGTCCATAACTACCAGCTAGGCGAAGTTCAGGACATCGCTGACTTTATCGGTGATTCCCTGGGACTGAGCCAGAATGCCGCCAAAACCAAAGCCGACGTAATTGTCTTCTGTGGTGTTCACTTTATGGCTGAGACCGCTGCCATCCTCTGTCCCAATATGACTGTCCTGCTTCCCGACCCTCATGCTGGCTGCCCCATGGCCAATATGATTAACGCAGAACAGCTCAGGCAGAAGAAGAAGGAGCTGCCCAATGCTAGCGTGGTCTGCTATATCAACTCCACTGCTGAGGTTAAGGCAGAATCAGATATTTGCTGCACCTCGGCTAATGCCGTTAAGGTCGTGGAAAGCGTGGCTAATGATGAGATACTGTTTATCCCTGACCAGTACCTCGGGCACTATATTTCCACCAAGACAAATAAGAAAATGCACTTCTGGCCCGGCTACTGCCCCACCCACGCCCGAATCCGGGACCGAGATATAATCCGACTGAAGCAGGAATATCCGAAGGCTAAAGTTGTCGTTCACCCTGAGTGCCGACCTGAGGTTATCGCCCTGGCTGATGAGGTCGCCAGCACTGGAGGAATAATCCGATATGCTCGGAGAGAAGATGTCCGCGAGATGATTGTCGGCACCGAGATAGGCATAATTCACCGACTCAAAAAAGAAAACCCGGATAAAAAATTCATTCCGGTCTCCGAACAGGCAGTTTGCCCAAATATGAAGTTAATCACTCTGGAGAAGGTGTTGTGGTCGCTGGAGGAGATGGCGCCAGTGGTCACGGTTCCCAAGGGAATTCGCCTCAAGGCAAAGGCAACCGTGGACAAGATGCTAACCATCGTCTGAGAAAGACAAATGAAAAAGTCCGACTATATTGTCGTTTTTATTACCGCCGGCAACGCTGAAGAAGCCCAGAGAATTTCCAAAATTTTGCTTGAGCAGAAAAAAGCGGCCTGCGTTAATATCATCGATAAAGTGAACTCGCACTTCTGGTGGGAAGGCAAGCTTGATTCAGCTCAGGAAAACCTGCTTATCGCCAAAACTAAAGACTCATTGCTTTCTGATATTATCAACTTAGTCAAAGAAGCACACGGCTACTCCGTGCCGGAAATAATTGCCTTGCCTATCGTGGGTGGCAATCAAGACTACCTGGAATGGATAGAGCAAAGCGTGGTCTAAAGCTTGCCCAATTCCTCCAGTAGCTTGATTACCCTCAAAGCCTCAGCAATTCCAGTAGTACCGCTCATCGCCACATTCACGCTGAGAGTTTCCAATATCTCTTCTTTAGTCGCCCCCGCCTCCAGTGCTCGCATTGTCTGGGCTAGAATGCAGTTGATACATCTAGCTCTGAGCGCTATGGCTAATGACATCAATCGTTTGACTTTGGTGCTGAGCGCCCCGTCCCGGTAGACAACGTCCAGCACCTTTTGTTCCGTTTTCATTAAATCCGGCACTGCCTGGGCAAATTTATCACGCAGCCTCAAGCGCTCCTCGTTAACTTCGACTTGGCTTTCCATAAGTAGCCTCCTTTAATTATTAATTATTGTTTTTCCTGGACCTCAGCCACTTTTGTTTCTGGCTGACCCTTGTCTGCTCATCGGTGGTCTGGTAGCTTGCCCAGAAATTGTCCTTAAAAGTGCGGAAAGTGCCCTTCATAATGGCGCTTCTTATCTGAGACATCAAATTATGAATGAAGCTCAGGTTATGGATGGTAGCCAATCGGTAAGCCAGGAGTTCCTCACTTTTGAAAAGATGATGAAGGTAAGCTGCGGAAAAGGTGCGACAGGTATAACAAGCGCAATCGGGAACAATGGGCTGGTCCATTCGCTTAAAGACCGCATTCATGATATTGCGCCGACCCTGCCAGGTAAAGAAAGCGCCATTGCGGGCAACACGCGTTGGCAGAGCACTGTCAAAGATATCGATGCCTCTGGCTACACTTTCAACAATATCCTCGGGTGAGCCTACTCCCATGAGGTATCTTGGTCTATTTCCCGGCAACAAAGCGGCGGTCTCTTCCACCAGAGCCAGAGTTACTTCCTTGGGCTCGCCAACGCTCAAGCCGCCGATAGCATAGCCAGCAAAGTCCAGTGAAACAAGGCTTTCCACCGACTGACGTCGCAGTTGAGGGAAGATGCCTCCCTGGATAATGGCATACAGAGCCTGGTCATGACGCTTTTGCGCCTTTTGGCACCTCTCTGCCCACTGATGCGTTCTGACCATCGCCGCCTGCACCTTCTCCAGGCTATCGCCATACGC
>CAZUSN010000019.1:0-4345 GCA_964623035.1 uncultured Dehalococcoidaceae bacterium
TTCTTCCGGCAAAGCAGACCGGGAATGCTGTGGCGAAAGCCATCGGACAGCCTGGCAGACGGAGGCTTCCGCCTCAATCAGTGTATCAGCAATGTCCTTGGGTGCCGAGGCACAGCCACACACATAAACTCCGTCTCTCGTTGTCTCCACCGGGGAGAAATTTCTACTCTGGCAAAACCCCCATTTATTCACTTCTACTCCCAGCACCTGACAAAGCTCCTGAAATCGGGCAGCAGGAGTCTGCCCCGCCGATAGCACCACCAATTCAAACTGGCGCTTAACCAGTGTCCCGTCCTCCGTGATGGCAGTAAAAAAGAGGCCTTTGCTTTGCGGGTCTTCTTTAACAACCGGAACACGGCAGCGAGTGAATTTCACCCCTGACGCTTCTTTGACCTGCTCATAGTAACGATAGTGTCCCTTACCGAAAGCCCTCATGTCCATAAAGAAAATGTGGACATCAATCTGGGGATTGAACTGTTTAATCAGTGCGGCTTCTTTAAGGGCAAACATGCAGCAGGCTGAGGAGCAGTAGCCTCTCTGGCTATCTCTAGAGCCAATGCACTGAAGGAAAGCTACTGACCGGGGGGTTCGACCATCGGCAGGACGGAGCAGCTCTCCTCCAAAGGGACCACTGGGGCTGAGCATCCTCTCCAGCTCGATGCTGTTTATCACGTTGGGATAACGCTTATAGCCATATTGTGTCGCCTGGCAAGCGTCAAATTCCTCAAAACCGGTAGACAGGATGATAGCGCCCGCCGGTAATTGCCTGCTCGTTTCAGCATCACCAAGCTGAATAGCCTTTGTTGGGCATTTCTCTACGCAAACTCCGCACCTGGTGCAAATATCCCAGTCAATAGTGTAAAGGTAGGGGATGGTGTGGGGATGAGGAACAAAGATTGCCTTGCGCGACTCCAATCCTTCATTGAATTCGCTTCCCGTCTCCACCGGACAGACTTCGGCGCAGAGCCCGCAGCCAGTACACGATTCCGGGTTCACGCCCGTTGCCCTGGAGCGAATCGTGATGCGGAAGTCTCCCGCTTCTCCCTCTACTTTCTCGATTTCGGTGAGGGGCAAAAGCTCTATGTTCGGGTGTATCAAACCACGGCGCAGACAGAACTGTGGCAAAGTCTCCCGGGAGAGGGAAGGGAGCATCTGACACATCCCGCAATGGTTGTCGGGGAACCATTTATCCAGTTGGATGAGCTTGCCACCGATGCTGGGGCTACAGTCACAAAGATATACCTTGAACCCCGCCTCCGCCAACTCCAAGGAGGCTTTCATCCCCCCCACTCCAGCACCGATAACCAGCACTGTTCCTAACTTATCCATAATCCTCACCTAGACATATTCTGATGCCGCCACATCAATCATCTCGAAAAACTGCCTGGGGGTCCAGTTCTTGTGCCACATCGCTTTGGAAGGGCAGGTGACCGCGCAGGCACCACAGCCTTCGCATACTGCCTCATTGACCCTGGCTACCCTTCTTCTCGGGTCAAGCTCAATTGCCTTATAGGAGCAGATAGAAACACACTGTCCGCAGCCAGAACACACCTCTGAATCAACGGTAGCTATTGCCGGCTCATGGAGCAGCTCCTTTCGGGAGAACAGGGAAAGGATTTTGCTGGCTGCGCCGCTAGCTGAAGAGACGGTATCAGGGAGGTCTCTGGGCCATTGCGCCGCGCCCGCCAGATATATTCCAGCAGTAAGCGTCTCTACCGGTCTGAGCTTTATGTGAGCCTCACTGACAAAGCCGTGCTCGTCTACAATGATGTTCAGCTTTCTGGCCAGTTCCCTGACCGCGGAGGTGGGCACCATGGCAGTAGCCAAGACCACCAGGTCAGCCGATATTTCAATGCTCTTCCCCGTCAGGGTATCGGCACCCCAGACCTTGAGCTTTTCCCCTTCCCGGAACACTTTAGACACCTTTCCCCTGAGGTAGAGCACCCTTTCCTCATCCACCGCTCTTTTCACAAACTCCTCATATCCTTTGGCGTCGGAGCGAATATCCATATAAAAAATATAGGCCTGCCCGCCGGGAACCGCCCGTTTGTAAAGCATCGTCTGCTTCGCGGTATACATACAACATACCCGGGAGCAGTAAGACACCCCATGCTCGGGGTCGCGGGAGCCAACGCATTGAATGAAAACTACCTGCTGGGGCACTTTACCGTCAGATGGTCTCCTGACCTCACCAGCGGTGGGGCCAGAGGGAGAGAGGAGCCTTTCAAATTGAAGACCATCAAGAACATCGGGGTCAGAGGCATATTCACCGATGCCATCACGGGGATACAATTCATAGCCGGTAGCTACAATCACCGCACCCACTTCTTCCTCAATAAAAGTATCCCGCTGCTGGAACTCAATCGCCTGGCAGGGACAAATTTGGGCACAGGTCTGGCACCGGTCACCGTGGAAGTGGAGGCAGGTCTCAGAGTCGATTACCGGCCTCGGTGGCACTGCCTGGGGGAAGGGGATATAGATGGCGCCCCGCCGGGAAAGACCGCAGTCAAATTCCGAGGAAGTGCCGACCGGACAGCTACTCAAACACAGTCCACAATAGTTACACTTCTTCTCATCAACAAATGACGCCTTTCGCCTGATATTTACCCGGAAATTACCCACATACCCGGTAACTTCATCTACTTCAGAGTAAGTGTAGAGTCTGATTTTGGGGTGTGAAACCACTCTTGCCATGACGGGCGCTACTAGACAGGGGACACGGTCCAGGGTCGGGAATGTTCCTGATAGCTGAGTAGCATGTCCGCCTATGGCGGGGCTTCTTTCCACCAGAACCACCTCATAGCCACCATCGGCGATGTCTAAAGCTGCCTGCATCCCGGCAATTCCGGCACCAACAACAAGGACTCTTTTGGTGAGAGGCACGACCATAGGAGTGAGGGATATGTTGCGGCGTAGCTTCTCGATGACCGCTTTGATAATGGCTGCCGCTTTTTTCGTGGCGGTAATTCTATCGGAAGAATGAGGCCAGCTACACTGCTCTCTGATATTGGCCATCTCACAATAGAAGGGATTTACGCCTTCCGATGCCACCAGATTGCGAAAAGTGCGCTCATGCAAGGATGGGGAGCAACTGCTAATCACGATGCCATTGAGCTCTTTTTCTTTAATCGCCTTGCGCACTAACTCCTGTCCTGGGTCGGAGCACATATAGATATAATGCTCCGCATGAGCTACCCCCGGGTAGCCCTTTATTTGTGCCACCACCTTCTCCACATCCACCGTGCCCGCTATATTTAGCCCGCAATGACAGACGAAAACGCCGATTCTTTTCCCCTTCATATTAAGACACCCTTTTCCAGGACTAGCTCGCTTGACGAAAACAAAGCTAGAACCTTGCTGGCGGCGGCACTCGCCTGGGCAACCGAGTCCGGAATGTCTTTAGGGCCCTGTGCTGTGCCCGCAACATAGACCCCCGGCACCAAAGTTTCCTGGGGGCGAAGTTTAGGGTGAGCTTCAGCGATAAACCCGTGTTCATCAGTGGCGATGCCCAGTTTTTGCGCCAGCTCCTTAACTGCCGGGGTAGGTACCATAGCCATACCCAGAACTACCAGGTCGCAGGCGATCTCCATCCTTTTTTCAGAAAGGGTATCCACCCCCCAAACCTTCAGTTTATCCCCGTCTCGAAAAACCCTGGATACCCTTCCCCTGAGGTAGAGGACTCTATCCTCTTCCACGGCTCGCTGCACGAACTCCTCGTAGCCCTTTCCCGTGCTACGAACGTCCATATAGAAAATATAGGCTTGACCATCAGGCACGGCATGTTTGTAGAGCATAGCCATTTTAGCCAGATACATACAACACACTCTAGAGCAATAAGGGACACCGTGCTCCGGGTCGCGGGAGCCCACACATGAGATGAATACCACTTCTTTGGGTATTTTGCCGTCGGATGGTCTCAATACTACGCCGGCGGTAGGACCACCAGGGCATAAGATGCGCTCAAACTGGATTCCATCTAGGATGTCAGGGTCTTCCCCAAACTCAGAAATATTCTCCCTGGGATAAAGTTCAAATCCGGTGGCAACAACAATGGCGCCGACATCATATTCTTCATACCAGTCTACCATCTGGTGATTGATGGCTTTTCTCTCACAAGCCACCTCGCAGGAGAGACATTCGCAGCAGCCAGCACAGTTCAAGCAGCGCTTGGCTTCCTCAATGGCTGCCTTTTCCTCAAAGCCAAGTTCAACCTCAGCAAAGGAATTCTCTCTCTGCTTCAGGTCAAGCATTGGCATCTCAGCTCGCTGCCTGGGCAGCACCCCCTCCTTTGAGACTTCCCTGACTTTGCCACGTTGCTTAGGTCTACCCTGACGCAGGTCAGTGC
>CAZUSN010000019.1:4355-16243 GCA_964623035.1 uncultured Dehalococcoidaceae bacterium
GGTCAGTGCCGCTCAAATAGCGGTCAATGCTTTCCGCAGCCTCCTTACCAGCAGCAATAGCCCCAATGACATCCGCGGGACCGGTAACCACATCGCCACCAGCGAAAACCCCGGCGATACCCGTTTCCAGCGTGACCGGGTCACTAAAGACAGCTCCCTGATTGGTATAGTTAAGCTCTTTGGGTAGCCCGGTTTTATCCACTGCCTGCCCGATGGCAACAATGACATTATCAACATCCATAGTAAACTCTGAGCCCTTAATTGGGATTGGTCGCCTTCGACCACTCTCATCAGGCTCACCCAGTTCCATGCGAATACATTCAATACCGGTTAATTTACCGCCCTCTTCCAGAATCCTGACCGGTGCCGCCAGGATGCGGAGCTTTATTCCCTCCTTTTCCGCCTCATCAATCTCACTGACGACAGCCGGCATTTCCGTCCGGGAGCGGCGATAGACAATGGTGACTTCCTTCGCACCAAGACGCCGGGCAACTCTGGCGGCATCCACCGCGGCATTACCACCACCAATTACCGCTACCCGCCCCCCCAAACTGACTCCGCCTCCAGAATTCACCTGCTTCAGGAAATCAAGGGCCTGAATGACACCGGGCATTTCTTCGCCAGGAATTGCCATCTTCTGGCTCACCCAGGCTCCAGTGCCGAGAAAAACAGCCTGGTATCCCTCTGCGAAGAGTTTAGACAAGTCCGCCACCGGACTATTCGTCTTGATTTCCACCCCGAGTTCTTTGATGTAATCAATCTCGTTGTCCAGTACCTTCTTCGGCAGGCGGTATTCCGGAATTCCGTAGCGCAGCAGACCGCCGGCCATTGGTCTGGCTTCAAATATAGTCACCAAATATCCCTTTCTGACCAGGTCATAGGCACAGCTCAGACCCGCTGGCCCCGAACCAATCACCGCCACCTTCTCTTTCCTTGTCCTCTCCACTGGAAGTGCCTTCTCCCGGCCTGCCTTCAGTTCATAATCGGCAATAAAACGTTTCAGCGCTCTGATGGCTATTGGCGCCTCAACTGTCTTCCGCTCGCAGTCTGTTTCACAGTGCTGAGTGCAGACCCGCCCGACGACTCCGGCAAAGGGCGTGGTCCGGCGCACCACTTCCAGGGCTTCTTTGAACTTATCCTGGGAGATGAGGGCGATATAGCCCTGGGCATTAACCCCTGCCGGGCAGGCGAACCGACACGGCGAGATTCCTCTCTTCTCCACGGTAAACACCGCCGGGACGGCCTGACCGAAAGGCTTGTAGATTGCCTTTTGCGTGGCGATACCACGCTCGTATTCGCTATAAACCTGTACCGGGCAGACCTTGGCACAATCTCCGCACCCGGTGCACTTGTCCCGTTCCACATAAGAAGCCTTGCGCCGAATCCGGACGGTAAAATTCCCCGCCTGACCAAAAACCTGCTCCACCTCTGAGTAGGTCAGCAGTTTTATGTTGGGGTGCTGACCGACCTCCACCATCTTGGGTGTCATGATGCACTGGGGACAATCTAAAGTTGGAAAAACTTCTGAATATTGAATCATATGGCCACCAATGCTGGGAGTTCTCTCCACCAGAATAACCTCATAGCCAGCATCAGCAATATCCAAAGCTGCCTGAATGCCTGCCACACCTCCCCCGATTACCAGAGCCTTCCTGGT
This sequence comes from uncultured Dehalococcoidaceae bacterium, assembly GCA_964623035.1. Taxonomy (GTDB): domain Bacteria; phylum Chloroflexota; class Dehalococcoidia; order Dehalococcoidales; family RBG-16-60-22; genus CAZUSN01. The sequence continues at coordinate 6,013 of CAZUSN010000019.1, forward strand.
GACCGGAAGGGTGACTTTGGAAGCTGGCTGAGCCAAGGTTATCCTGTTGATGAGTTCTTCAATAAGCACACTCAGCCTCTCAGCTCCCATTGCGGCACCCGCTTGCTCCCTGAGGTCGACAATTTCAAACTGGTTTGGGTCCAGCCCCGCCGTGCTGATGAGGTGGTGCAATGACTCTCGATGCAGTGAGGGAGAACAACTGGTAAGGATTACTCCCTCTAGCTCTTTTTCCCTTATTGCTTCGGCAACTCTCCCCAATTCCGGCTGAAGGCACAAGTCCTGATACATCTCAGCATGGACTACAGCCGGGTGCTGGCTTATCGCCTTTCGTGCCTTTTCAATAATATCGGCTTTTAACGGGCTTAAGCTGCAGTGGCAGAAGAAAATTCCTATCCTTTTCTTTCCATTCCTTCTTTTCATAAGCAAACTCAGGGAATCAATTTTTTGCTCTTGAGCAGAGGAAGAGGGTCACCATAGTTTAGCTCAAAGTGGCACACTTGAGAACCAAGCCCCAGGGAAAGAGCCAGAAGCTGGCTGAAGTAAAAGATGGGGATACCTTTAAAATCACTGTATCTTGGCACCAGTTCCTGTTGTCTTTCTCCCAGGTTGAAATGGCATAAAGGGCAGGTAAGAACCAGAGCCTCTGCCCCTCTCCTCAGGGCTGAGCTCAGTATATCCCAGGCGCGCTGAGTAATGTAGTCGGGGTTGCCTATTATTTGAAAGGAGCCGCAGCATTCTGTGGCATAGGGGAACTCTATCACCTCAGCGCCAATGGTTTCCATCAGGCTGCGGAGTATGGTAGGTTTTTCCACATGGTCAATAGCCACTTCTTGAGGACGCAACAGAGTGCAGCCATAGTAAGGCACCACCTTCAATCCTTTGAGGGAAATTTTTACCTTCTCTGCGATATTTCCCCATCCCACATCGTCCCTGAGCACCTCCAGAATGTGGACCACCTCTACTTCCCCGTTGTAGCCCTTCTCTTCTTCCATAAAATCATTGAGAGTCTTCCTTTTTACCTGGTCATTTTTCATTAACAGGTTTGCCCTTTTCAAAGAGTTGTAGCAAAAGGAGCACAGGACACCCACTCGCTTCGAGCCCTGTTCAATTACCCGGATAAGATTGCGCACCGGGGCGAGATGATGCACCAGGTCATCATCAGCCAGTGAATAAGTGACACCACAGCAGTTCCAGCGCTGAACTTCCACCAGGTCGATACTCAGGGTTTTCAGCGAGGCAATTGCCGAGTCTTCCAGACCTTTTGCTTTGGTCTTCAAGGTGCATCCCGGATAATAACTCAAATCCATATTATCCCTTAAGCAGAGTGTTTCCGGAACCCGGAAACCAGAGCTATCTGAGGAAGCTCTCTCAGGCGGTCGGCGGAGATGCTGGCTGCTTCTATGTAATCAATATTCTTCCTCAAGGTGATGAGTCTTAAAGCTTCCATCACCTTACCAAGGTCGACCCCGCGCGGGCAGCGGACCGAGCAGGTAAAACAGGAAGCGCAGAGCCAGATGGTTTTTGACTTTGGGATATCCTCTTCTACCCCCAGTTGTACCAGTCGGATAATTTGATTGGGCAGGATATCCATAGCAAAGCACATAGGGCAGCCGGCGGAGCACTTGCCACATTGGTTGCAGGAAAGGAGGTCCTGACCACTGATTTCCGCCACCTTTTTCACAAAATCGCTCTGGAGCTTTTGAGAGGATATCTCTATTCTCATCTTTTTAGCCCGGCTCGAAACCGGCAAGAACTCAAAACAGCTTTTAGCTTGAATGGCAAAGGCAAACGGCACTATAGGGCTGGAAAATTAAGGCGAAATGCTGAATTGGGCAAATCAACTGCCAACCTGAAGGCCATCTTGCTGCGAACATCTATTATATTTAAGTTTATCAAAACAGAAGAAAAAGCTCAAGCTAAGAGGCAAAAGAGTGTTTAACAACCCCTCACCCTTTACCCCTCTCCCCTTGCCAAGCTTGTGTGCTACCTCCAAATTGGATTATAATAATCCTTGGGTTATCATGAACAGGGTTGAAATCTACCGGGGGTGGTGCAAGAAATGTGGTATCTGCATCGCCTTCTGTCCCAAGAAAGCTCTCGAAACTGACGAAGCCTCATATCCCATGCTAAAAGACCCGGAAAAATGCACCGGGTGTGGATGGTGTGAGATGAGGTGTCCCGATTTTGCCATAGTGGTATACAAAGATGAGGAAAGTGCCTCCGAAGAAGGTTCTCCTTCAGGGCAATGAAGCCTGTGTCAAGGGCGCTCTTATAGCTGGTTGCCGCTTTTATGCGGGGTACCCCATCACTCCCGCAACCGAAATCATGGAGATTATGGCAAAGGAGCTTCCCAAGACCGGTGGGGTCTTTATCCAGATGGAAGATGAAATCGCCAGCCTGGGCGCCGTTATTGGCGCCTCTCTCGCTGGTGCGAAGAGCATGACTGCCACCAGTGGACCGGGGTTTTCCCTGATGCAGGAGCATATTGGTTTTGCCTGCATGGCTGAGGTCCCCTGTGTCATCGTTGATGTGATGCGACCAGGTCCAAGCACCGGGCTGCCCACCCAGCCATCCCAGGGCGATATCATGCAGGCACGCTGGGGAACTCACGGAGACCACCCCATCATTGTCCTTGCCCCCTCATCAGTTTATGAATTTTTCGAGCTTACTGTTAAGGCTTTTAATCTTTCGGAGAGATATCGCAACCCGATAATCGTACTCGTGGATGAAGTGGTAGCTCACATGAGAGAGGGAATAGTCCTGCCTTCCAGAGAAGAAATCGAAATTGAGGAAAGACCCCGTCCCACGGTTCCGCCCGAATGGTATCTCCCTTATGGTGACCCAGGCACAGGTGTCCCACCCATGCCTACCTTTGGAGACGGATACCGCTACCATGTGACCGGCCTGTATCATGATATACGGGGCTATCCTACCGTTCGCAAGGATGAAGTGGAGCCGTTGATTCGGCGCCTTTTCTCGAAGATATCGAAAGATTTCGACCGCCTGCAATGGTTCGACTCTTATCATACTGACGAGGCACTGGTAACGGTAATCGCCTACGGCTGTGTAGCCCGTGCTGCGCTTCGGGCAATAAATGAAGCCCGGGAAAAAGGGCTGAAGGTCGGACTGATTAAGCTGAAGGTCCTCTGGCCCTTCATGCGGCGCACCGTAGCCAAAATACTGGAGAATTCACAGAAAGTGCTGGTACCGGAGTTAAATGTCGGGCAGATTTCACGTGAAGTGAAAAGGGTCAATGAAACGCGGTGTGAAGTGGTCACCTTAAACAGGGTGGATGGCGCACCGATAACTCCTCCCGAGATACTCAGCAAACTTGAGGAGATATATCCGTGAAAGAAGCAGTTCATATTGTCCATAAATACCTCCGTTCCAGCAAGAGATTCCCGCATATCTGGTGTGCCGGTTGCGGGATCGGAATCTTCATGCAGGCTTTGATTCGGGTCATTGACAGAAGCGGATACAGCAAAGACGATGTGGTGCTCATCTCAGGCATTGGATGTTCCGGGCGACTTCCCGTTTACGTTGACTTCAATACTCTGCATACCACCCACGGCAGAGCGCTCACCTTTGCCACCGGGATAAAGCTGGTTAATCCCAGGCTCAAGGTAATCACGGTAATGGGCGACGGAGACGCCGTAGCTATCGGGGGGAATCATTTTATCCATGCGGCAAGGCGCAACGTGGAGATAGCAAGCTTCATCATTAACAATCAGGTCTACGGGATGACGGGAGGGCAGTGCTCTCCCACCACTCCCTACGGCGCAGAAACCACTTCTTCGCCTTATGGTAACCTCGAGCCCGACTTTGACATCTGTCGGCTGGCGGAAGCGGCTGGTGCGGTCTTTGTTGCCCGGTCAACCGTTTACCACACCCTTCTTTTAGAGCAGCTAATCGGTAAAGCTCTGGAAAAGAAGGGCTTTTCTATGGTCGAAGTTGTCGCTCAATGTGTGACCTACTCCGGGCGTTTTCTGAAGCTGCGCTCTCCGGTGGAGATGATGAAATGGCAGAAAAACAATTCAATACCGGTGGAGAAAGCAAGCGAACTTACTCCTGCGGAACTGGAAGGAAAGATAATCATTGGTGTTCTAGTGGATAGAGAGAGGCCGTCTTATCATGAAAAATGCAGGGAGCTCTTACGTAAAAAGTTTGAGGTATGAAATAAGGATAGCTGGCTCCGGAGGTCAGGGCATCATTCTAGCCGGGATAATGCTGGCTGAAGCGGCAATCTTAGATGGTAAATATGTGGCCCAGAGTCAGATTTATGGCCCTGAGACCAGGGGAGGTAATTCCATCTCCGAACTGATTCTGAGCGATATGGAGATTGATTATCCTCAGGCTTTAGAGTTAGACTTGCTCGTTGCCTTAACCCAGGAAGCCTGTGACCGGAATCTGCCGGATATGAAAACGGACGGTCTGGTCATCGTTGACTCGGATGCGGTACACCGTGTCCTCTGGGAGAAGCTGATATCCCTGCCTTTACAGCAAATAGCTCAGAAAGCAGGCGAGGAAAGAGCTATCAATGTGGCAGCCCTTGGCGCCATCGTGCCTTTCTGTCCCGCTATCTCTCGCGACTCTCTGGTCAAAACGATAACCAAACGACTATCTTCAGCTAAGCTAACAGCCAATCTCCTTGCCTTTGATGAGGCATTCAAACTTGCCCAAGGTTTCAAAAGCCGTCTCGAGCCTGCCGGAGCCAAAGAGGAGTTTGAAATTTGAGCGCTATACAGCGAATAATGATGTGACTTTCTCACCAGCTTCTGGCAAGCTAAGCCAAACTGATAACACCCTTTTATTGGTAAGTAAAGATGAAGCTTTTTGAGTTTGAAGCCAAAAAGATAATACAAAAATATGGCATTGCCATTCCCAAGGGGGATATCATCAGCCGTGCTGCTGAAGCTGAAACTGTGGCTGGTAAAATAGCTAAACCGGTGGTGCTGAAATCTCAAGTACTGGTGTCAGGCCGAGGTAAGTCTGGCGGTATCGCCTTTGCCGGCAATGCCAAGGAGTCCAAGAAAGCAGCCGCCAAGCTTATGGGCAGCAAGGTCAAGGGAGTTCCGGTAACCAGCGTGTTAATCGAAGAAAAAATTGACATAGCGGAAGAGTTTTATGCCTCAGTGGCGATCGACCGGCAGGCAAAGAGATACGTTGTGATGGCTTCAACCAGCGGTGGAATTGACATCGAAGAAGTTGCCCGGCTAACCCCGGAGAAAATCTCCCGCTACCAGGTGGACCCTCTCGCCGGTTTCAGTGAGCAAACGGCTCAAGCCATGCTCGCTCCCTTTTCCGGTCTGGATAAAGATGACGTCGCCCGATTCAGCAAAATTACCCATACCCTTTATTCCATAGCTATGGACTATGATGCCGAACTAGCTGAGTTAAATCCGCTGGCTAAGACGGTCGCCGGTGAATTCGTAGCTTGTGATGCCAGAATAATCATCGATGATAATGCTCTCTTCAGGCATCCCGAACTTGCCGAGAGAGACACTATCCGGGCGGAGGATACTTCTGCCGAAGCCAAAGCAAGAAAAGAGAAGCTGGCTTATGTCGACCTTGATGGGGATATTGGCATTATTGGCAACGGTGCCGGCCTAGTGATGGCGACTTTAGACCTGGTGTACCTTTTTGGCGGTAAGCCGGCAAACTTCCTGGATATAGGTGGTGGTGCTCGGGTAGATGCTATCAAAAGAGCGGTGATACTGGTCATGTCCAAGCCACAGGTAAGGACAGTCCTGCTCAATGTCCTTGGTGGAGTTACAAGATGCGATATCGTCGCTCAGGGAGTCATCGAAGCACTCAAGGAGTGCCCGGTGAAAAAACCCATAGTGGTCAGGATTATTGGCACCAATGAAGAGGAAGGAACTCGAATATTGCATCAAGCTGGCATTCATACTTATTCCAATATGGAAGAGGCAATCAGGGAGGCAGTAAAACTGTAGCGGGTCATGGGAATCATTGTAGGTAAAGATATCAGGGTTATCGTTCAGGGTATCACCGGGAATGAAGGTAGATTCCACACTGCTGCCATGCTGCGCTACGGGACTAAAATAGTGGCTGGAGTCACTCCGGGCAAGGGAGGACAGCAAGTTGAGGGAGTGCCAGTTTATGATACTGTAGCTGAGGCAATCGCTAATCATAATGCCAATACATCGATAATCTTTGTCCCCGCCCGCTTTGCGCCTAGTGCCGTCTTGGAAGCGATTGAGGCTGGTATAAAGACGCTGGTGGTCATCACCGAGTTGATTCCACAGAAAGACGCTATTGAGTTTATTGCCCGAGCCAGTCAAAAGGGCATCATCATAGTTGGGCCGAATACCGCAGGGGTGATAAATCCCGTTGACCGGGCACACGTTGGCATAATGCCCGCTCACATTTTTCGACCCGGTAGCATAGCCCTCATCTCAAGAAGCGGCACTCTTACCTATGAGATTGCCTGGCACATCAGTAACTCGGGGCTCGGGCAGAGCATCTGCGTGGGTCTCGGTGGGGACGCTATTATCGGGTTAGATTTTGTTACGCTCCTTGAAATGCTGGCAAGAGATGAAGAAACTAAAGGAATCGTCTTAATCGGTGAAATAGGCAGCAATATGGAAGAACTGGCTGCCCACTATATTCATGAGAAAAAATATAGCAAACCAGTAGTCGCCTATATTGCCGGTAGAACGGCGCCCCCAGAAAAACGCATGGGACATGCTGGAGCCATCATCAGCGGCAATTTCGGGACAGCCAAATCCAAGATTGATGCCTTTACGGCTGTTGGGGTTCCCGTGGCTGAAAAACCGAGCGATATACCCAAATTGCTCACGAAGCTGCTCAAAACTGTACCAAATCCTCACGAATAGTCCAGAGCCGTTAGTCTCATAAAATGAGCATGGCATCGCCAAAACTGTAAAAACGATAGCCTGAGGTGATGGCTTCCTGATAGGCTCGATTGATTAATTCCTTGCCCGCAAAAGCGGTAACCAGCATCAGCAAAGTTGACCGTGGCAGATGAAAATTGGTAATCAGGGCATCTACCATGCGGAATTGATAACCGGGCAAGATGAACAGTCTTATCCAGCCTTCAAACGGCTGGAGTTGCCGGGGATTATTGAGTTGCGCCACCTGCTCCAGTATTCTCACCGTGGTGGTGCCAACGCAAATAACTCTCCTCCCTTCTCTCTTCGCCTGAGACAACTGGCTGGCTGCTTCTTCACTGAGCACACCATATTCGCGATGGATGGGATGCAGGCGTGGGTCATCCTCTCTCACCGGACTGAAGGTATCAAGCCCGATGTGCAGGCTGACAAAGAGAAGGCGAACTCCCTTTCGCTCAAGCTTTTTGAGTAGCTCAGGAGTGAAATGTAAGCCAGCGGTTGGTGCCGCCACACTGCCAGCTACACGAGCATAAACAGTCTGATACCGCTCTGGATGAGCTAGAGGAGTACGGATATATGGTGGCAGTGGCATCTTGCCTAACTCCGGCAGTTGGGTTTCATCAGAGAACCTTAACACTTTTATTCCACCCTGCGCTTCACCGATTACCTCAGCCAGAACCACCGGAGGATTATCTGCCGCTGAATCATCTATTATCTCAACTCTGGCTCCGGGATGAAGCCGCTTACCCCGCCTGACCAGCGCCTCCCAGACATTGTTTTCAAGCCGGCGCAGCAGCAGAACCTCCACCCTGCCACCGCTATCAGTCCTTCTCCCGTAAAGACGCGCTGGAATGACCCGGCTATCATTAAAGACCAGGACATCACCATCCCGTAAATAATCCACAATTTCAAAAAACCGGCGATGTTCGATAGAACCATCATTGCGGTTCAGCACCATAAGCCGTGAATGGTCTCTTGGCTCAACCGGGGTCTGGGCGATAAGCTCTGGAGGAAGAAAATAGTCAAAATCGCTGGTTTTCACGGGCACTCAGAACCTCTCAATTAAACTATATCTAAATCATACAATAAAATGGGGAAAAATTAAGAGGGGAGCTTTGCCTCCCCTCCCATACTTCGGGAAAACATTTTGCCTTTCAGACAGTCGGTCTGGGCATAAGCCCCGCCTTCTCCACCAGCTCCGGGACAGTTTCCTCCCAGCCCACCGCCATAATATGAATACCATGGACTCCCGGCATCTTTTTGAGCTGCTCGATAATCTCCAGAATTATTCTCACTCCCTCTTCCTTGGCTTTCTCCGCCTTCTCCATTCGGGAAACTACCTGGTCAGGAACAATGACGCCGGGAACGGAGTCTCGCATGTAACGAGCCATACCAGCGGACTTTATCGGTATTACTCCAGCAAGAATATGCACTTGCTGGTCCAAACCCCGCTCTCTAACCCCCTCCATCCATCTGGCAAATCGGTCCAGGTCGTAGACCGCCTGCGTCTGAATAAAGTCAGCGCCGGCTTTGATTTTCTTAGCCAGTCGGCTTACCCGGTATTCAAAGGGGTCAGCAAAAGGGTTAGCCGCCGCACCAATAAATAGCGGAACCTCTCCCGAGATATCATCGCCCGAAATAAATTTTTTCTCATCGCGCATCTTTTTCAGGGTTTGAATCAATTGAATGGAATCAATATCAAAGACTCCCTTAGCCGTGGGATGATTACCGAACTTTTGATGGTCACCGGAAAGACAGAGGATGTTGCGGATGCCCAGAGCTACCGCACCCAGCACATCACTTTGCAGCGCCAGCCGATTTCGGTCGCGAACCACCATCTGCATCACCGGTTCCACCCCCTGCTGCTTCAAAAGCAGACAGCCAGCCAGGCTTGACATACGCACAATAGCCGTCTGGTTATCGGTAACGTTGACTGCATCGCAGTAACGATGGAGCATCGCGCCCTTCTTCTGTATCACCTCCGCATTGGTGCCTTTGGGTGGACCAGCCTCAGCGGTAACCGCAAAATTGCCGCTGGCTAAAACCTTCTCCAGATTGGACCCTGCTTTCATCGGCGCTGCCTCCTACGAGATGCTAGTACACTCTGCCTCAATATCTATTTTCCGAGGTCCGCCTGAAACGCTGACGCTCCAGTCTTTGACCGGTTCAATTTCCTCCATCTCTTCCACCCTGCCCAACTCCACCAAACGGTCATAGATTAGCTGCCAGGCACACGGGATATCTTTGGAGACTTCGCACTTGCCCTCTGACGACCCACCGCAGGGGCCGTTGAGCAAGCTCTTGGCGCATCTCACCAGCGGACAGATGGCTGCCGTTCGCCCCAGGACACAACTCCCGCACTGGAGACAGACTTCAATAAAGTGACCAGGGCTATCCTCCATGCCGATGAACAAGGTGTTCAGGGCGGGATAAACCGGCTTGGCATCCTTGAGATGAAGGCTTATCGTTTGCACGCCCACGGCACAGGTCATAGCCAAGACGCAATCGGCAGCCTTGATTCTCTCAGCTTCCTCCTGCAGAGCATACTTGGTCAGTTCATCACAGGCAGTCGGGATTACCATCCACCCGGTAACTTTCTTGCCGCTGGACTCGAGCTTGCCTTTCATTTCCAGAACTTCAGACTTACCACCGGTATGACACAGGGTGGCACAGGTGCCACAGCCAATAATATATACCTTCTGACATTTCTTAAAGTACGGCATTATCTCTTCTTCCGGTTTCTGTCGCGTAATCGTTTTCATAACTGCACCTCCTTAATGGGCAGCACGGCTCTCGTAAGCATCCCGAAAATACTGCAAAGTATCCATTACCGCATTCGGCGCCGCCTGACCCAGACCGCACAGCGAAGAAAGCATCATCACAGTGGACAAATCTTCTAAATTTTTGATTTCCTTCTTTGAGCCCTCGCCAGCATGAAATCGTTCCAGAATTTCCACCATGACCTCAGTGCCCTGCCGACAGGGAGTACACTTCCCGCAGGACTCTTCCGCCAAAAATTCCATCGTTCGGCGGACGACGTCAATAACGTCCCGGCTTTCATCAAAGACGATAACTGCACCGGCACCAAGGACAGTCTCGAAGGCGAGAGGAGTATCAATCTTCTCATAGGGCAAAATTCTGCCCGCAGCGCCACCTATCTGGACCATCTTCACGTTCTTCGCTTGGGCTATTTCCTCGACCAGTTCCCGCAACGGGCTCCCCAAGACCAGTTCATAGACGCCAGGTTTCTGCACATCACCACTCACTGAAAAGACCTTGGTGCCTTTGCTCCGCTCCGTGCCAATTTTACTGAACCAGCCCGCACCATTAAGCATAATTTGAGGTATATTCATTAAGGT
>CAZUSN010000019.1:16253-16349 GCA_964623035.1 uncultured Dehalococcoidaceae bacterium
CAACGGGCTTCCCAGGACCAGTTCATAGACGCCAGGTTTTTGCACATCGCCACTCACCGAAAAGACCTTGGTGCCTTTGCTCCGCTCCGTGCCAAT
>CAZUSN010000020.1:0-16276 GCA_964623035.1 uncultured Dehalococcoidaceae bacterium
AAACACCCCTCTTGAGAAATAATTGCACAAAGAGTAGACTAAATACAGCGCAATGATATCCGACCAACATCGCTGAAATGAAGAGGTGAGACCATGCCAGAAAAACCTGCGGAAATAAAGAAGGTGGCGAATTATGCCTCTGACATGACACTCCCGGCTAAGTTGAGAACTGACGCCATTGAACAGCTCGGCAACATATCAACTCGTGAGGCTTTACTCGCCTTACTGGAACTAGCCGCCAACGAAAATCTAGTTTTCAAAGAAAGAGACCTTGCCCTGAAGAAAGCCAGAGAAGTGCTGAGAAAGTCAAGTCCCTAATAATCTCAGCTCAGTAAAAAGGTGTGGGGGTGGACCATGAGTGTAGATATTGGCATCATCGGGCTGGGCAAAAGCGGTAAAACCACCGTCTTCAATGCTTTAACCAGAGGTAAAGCTGATACCAGAAGCTACACTGCGGAAAGTGCCACGTCACATGTTGGCATCGCCAAAGTCCCTGAGCCTCGTCTGCAAACTTTAGCCGATATGCTGCAACCCAGGCGGGTAGTCCCGGCAGAGGTGAGATATATTGACATCGGTGCTTCTGTCAAAAGCCTGGTCAAAGATAAGGGTATCGGTGGCGAAATGTTGAACCAGCTCAGCAACGCCGCTGCCCTCATTAATGTGGTGCGAGCCTTCGCCGATGAACGTATCCCCCACGTTGAAGGCAGTCTGGACGTAGCGCGGGATATCGCCATGATGAATTTAGAGCTCGCCTTTTCTGACCTAGCCATTATTGAAAGAAGACTGGAAAGAATTGAGATATCTCTGAAGGGAGCCAGACCACAGGAACGCCCGGCTCTTCTCCAGGAACAAGAGATATTGCACAAATTAAAGGCTGAATTAGAAAAAGACCTCCCTGTCCGGGAAATGGAACTTGCTCCTGCCGAAGCAAAGACAATCACTAACTTCCAGTTTCTCACTGCCAAACCATTGCTCATCGTGGTCAATATTGGCGAAGACCAGCTATCTGGAGCGGCATCTCTAGAAGCCGGGTTGAACATACGCTATGCCAAAGAAAAATGCCAGGTCATCACCTTATGCGGCAAGCTGGAAATGGAGCTGTCCCAGCTCGAAAATAGTGAAGCCAGGGTATTTCGCACCGATTTTGGCTTAAAAGAAGCCGGACTCGACCGCATTATCAAGCAATCTTACGAATTATTAGGGCTAATCTCGTTTTTTACCACCGTCTCAAATGAAGTTAAAGCGTGGTCCATTTCAAAGGGCACCAGTGCCCTCAAAGCCGCCGGCAAAATCCACTCCGACATGGAAAGAGGGTTCATCCGCGCTGAGGTAATCAGCTATGATGACCTGGTCAAGTGTGGCAACCTGGCTGAAGCCCGCAAGAAGGGACTTCTGCGGCTGGAGGGCAAAGACTACATTGTCCGGGATGGTGATGTCATCACTTTCCTTTTTAATGTGTAGGCTTAACATTCAAGCCTTTGTTTCCCGGCGCACAATTAACTTAAGTCCGTCCTGACCCACCACTGTAACCACTTCGCCACTATCTATATTGCCATCAATGGATTCGGCACCCCAAATCTCGCCCTTAATGATAACCTGGCCCTCTGGAGTTAACGGACTGGACACTTTACCTTTGCTGCCAATCATGGCTGGTAGCCCAACCAACGCTTGCCGCTTCAGTAGACGAGTGATAAACCAGAAATCGACCACGGCAAATATCGCCCAGGCTATCATTACCGCAACCAGCACCGATAGAGGTATCTCAATGTCAAATTCAGGCAACACCCAACGCCAAATCGCGTATAGGGCGGCTTCCGTCGCCGCGGTACTCACCATTGCCAATATCAATCTAGCCGTTGTCATCTTTTGGTACTAGTACTTTTGCTTCAATTATAGCAGGATGCCAAGGCTGATTCTAAAGCATCTTGCCCTTAATCAGCACAAAATATTTTAACATGAACCACTTAAAGGGGCTTGACAAGTTTTCAAGCTAATGTTATACTTTAAATTTGACTATGACCTCAAAGGGTTTCACCCCGTTATATGTTTCCTTTCAATAAAGCCACTGGTTTGTGTTTTGAGCGGTAGTAGTTTGTAATTCAGAAATCTTCGCTTTTATTTAAGGAGCAGAGCTATTATGGTTTCTATTACGCCAGTTAGCGCTAAGAGCGCTTTTCCCGTCACCAGAAAATCTTATGCCAGATTACCCCAAATATTAGATGTTCCCAACTTAATCAAAGTTCAATTAGACTCGTTTCAGCGGTTTCAGGAAAATGGACTAAAGCTGTTGCTGGAGGAGATTTCCCCTATCAAAAGCTTCACCAGCAGCAAGCTGGAACTCAGCTTCATCGGATATGAGTTCCGTGAGCCGCGTCCGGGACATTCTGAATCTGAGTGCCGCGACCGAAATTTGACCTACTCGGTTCCTCTTTATGTCAGAGCACAGTTGCTGATTAAAGAGACCGGGGAAATCAAAGAACAAGACCTGTTCTTGGGTGACATTCCCCTGATGACAGCCAAAGGCACTTTTATTACCAGCGGTGCGGAACGAGTAGTCGTAAGCCAGCTGCTACGTTCTCCTGGTGTCTACTTTACCATTGAGGAAGATGCCGCTACCGGCCGTGACTTGTGCTTCGCTAAACTGATTCCTACCCGTGGTGCCTGGCTGGAATTTGAGACCAGCAGCCGGGATGTAATCTCAGCCAAGATAGACGGTAAACGGAAGATTCCCATTACCACACTACTCCGCGCCATTGGCTACAGTAGCGACGAGCAATTGTTCCACCTGTTCGCCGAAGAGGATAACTCACCAGAGCACCAATATATCCGCTCAACTATTGAGCGTGACCCGTCAGTTAATGATGAATCAGAGGCTCAGCTTGACATCTATCGAAAATTGCGCCCGGGAGAGCTACCCAACATCGAAAACGCCAGGAAACTGATTCAGAATCTTTTCTTTGATGCCCTGCGTTACGACCTGGGAATTGTGGGCCGTTACAAGCTTAATAAGCGATTAAGATTGAATGTTAGTCTGAAAGAACGCGCCCTTACCAAAGATGACCTCGTCGAGTTAGTCAGACATATCATTATGATCAATAATGGCGCTGATGTCCCTGATGATATTGACCACCTCGGCAATCGGCGGGTGCGTACCGTTGGCGAACTGGTGCAAACCCAATTTCATGTTGGGTTGCTGCGCCTAGCTCAAGCTGTCAGGGAGCGGATGAGCATTATTGACACTGAGGCGATTACTCCCAGTGCCCTGGTCAATATCCGGCCGGTAGTGGCCGCAGTCAGAGAGTTCTTCAGCAGTTCTCAGCTATCACAATTTATGGACCAGACCAATCCGCTGGCGGAGCTAACTCATAAGCGGCGTCTATCAGCCATGGGACCGGGTGGTCTCTCGCGCGAGCGCGCTGGCTTTGATGTCCGTGATGTCCACTTCTCCCACTATGGTAGAATCTGCCCTATCGAAACACCCGAAGGACCGAATATTGGTCTCATCGGCTCTTTAGCCACTTACGGTAGAATTAACGAATATGGCTTCATCGAAACCCCCTATCGCAAGGTAATCAATGAAATCAGCAACAGAGACAAACAGCTAGTGGGTAAGCAGACCCGAGAGGCAGTACTTGACGCCAAGGGAAAAACCATAATTGAAGCTAAAAAAATCATTACCCCACAACTTGCCGCCAAGCTAGCCAAACTGTCGTCCAGAATGATAAAAGTGGTGCCCTTTGTCTCTGATGAGGTAATTTATCTAACTGCTGATGAAGAAGATGTATTTTTCATTGCCCAGGCTAATGCCAAACTCGATGAAAATAGCCAATTTGTGGATGAAAAAGTTGAAGGCAGGTTGGCTGACCGCTACTTGCTGGAGACCCCGGACAAAGTCCAATTAATGGATGTCTCACCCAAGCAGGTAGTCAGCGTGGCTACCGCTTTAATCCCCTTCCTCGAGCATAACGACGCTAATCGTGCCTTAATGGGCGCTAATATGCAGCGACAGGCAGTGCCTTTGCTTTGCCCTGAGGCACCTGTGGTCTCCACGGGTATGGAAAGGGAAGCTGCCAAACATGGCGGACAGGCAATCTTCGCCAGAAATGCCGGCGTGGTCACCGAGATTGGCTCGGTAAAGGATGAGACAGAGGAGAATAAATATCGCATTATCGTTACCACAGACAATGGTGATAAAGATGAGTATGAATTAATGAAATTTGTGCGCACTAACCAGGGAACTTGCATTAACCAGCGACCCCTGGTAAAAAAAGGTGACCGGGTGGAGCTAGGGCAGGTCCTCGCCGATAGCTCAGCTACTGACCATGGGGAGCTGGCTTTAGGACAGAATGTGGTGGTCGCCTTTATGAGCTGGGAAGGATATAACTTTGAAGACGCTATTATCATCAGCAGCCGCCTGGTTGAGGAAGATAAGTTTACCTCCATTCATATTGCCAGGCACGAGACTGAAGCCCGGGACACCAAATTGGGACCTGAAGAAATTACCAGAGATATTCCCAACGTCGGTGAAGAGAGCCTGCGTGAGCTCGACGAAAACGGCATTATTCGCATTGGTGCTGAAGTCGGCCCAGACGATACGCTGGTCGGTAAAATCACCCCGAGGGGAGAGACTGAGTTATCAGCAGAGGAGAAATTGCTGCGGGCTATCTTCGGCGAGAAAGCGCGAGACGTCAAGGATACTTCGCTGCGAGTGCCTCACGGTGAATGGGGCAAAGTCATCAATGTGAAAGTCTATTCTCGCCAAGATAGCGGCGATGACTTGCCCGCTGGGGTGAACGAGTGGGTACAGGTCTGGATTGCCCAGAGACGAAAAATCTCGGTGGGGGATAAACTGGCGGGACGGCACGGCAATAAGGGAGTCGTTGCCCTCATTGCCCCCAAAGAAGATATGCCTTTCCTTCCTGATGGCACCCCGGTAGATATTATCCTCGACCCCATTGGCGTTCCATCACGCATGAACATCGGACAGGTCCTGGAAACCCACCTGGGCTGGGCAGCCCAGACGCTGGGCTTTAAGGTGCTCACTCCCGTTTTTGATGGCGCTGATAGCGTGGCTATTGAGGATGCCCTAGCTAGAGCCTGGTTAGCACAGAAAGCGGGCGCGGTTGACCGTTCCCCTGACAATGAGAACGCGGGAGCACAACTGGAGCTGGCTAAGGTATGGGTCAGCAGTCAAGGCTATGATGGAGACAAGGTATTCAGCGACGACTATCCAGGGGTGGCAAAAGAGGTCTGCCTGCGCCTTTGGTTTGAGGAACTAGGCATAGCCAGTCGTCATCTTAGCCCTCAGGAGCTAAAGCAAGTTGTGGATAAGGTAAATCTGGAAGGGAAATATGCCCCACCCATTTTCGGTAAGGTCATCCTCCGTGATGGGCGCACCGGTGAGCCTTTTGACCAGCCGGTGACCGTAGGCAATATCTACATGATGAAACTGATTCACCTGGTTGAGGATAAGGTTCACGCCCGCTCTACCGGACCATATTCCCTAATTACCCAGCAACCCTTGGGCGGGAAGGCTCAATTCGGAGGTCAGCGCTTTGGTGAGATGGAGGTGTGGGCACTAGAAGCCTATGGCGCCGCCCACAACTTACAAGAAATGCTGACTATTAAATCCGATGATGTCACCGGGCGAGCTAAAGCCTATGAAGCGATAATTAAAGGTGGGGATATTCTCCAGCCCGGTGTGCCCGAATCATTTAAAGTTCTTGTTCAGGAACTGCGCAGTCTAGGATTAGCCCTTGAAGTGATTAATGAAAAAGAGGCAAAGCTAATCTCAACCAAGGAAGCTTTAGAAGAAGCCCCTGAGCCGGAGGCAGAGCCCAAAGCTATCGAAGATTCATCTTTGAGTGAGGAAAAAAGAGATGCTGGAAATCAATGATTTTGATGCGGTGCGTATTTCGCTAGCTTCACCAGAGCAAGTCCGGAGCTGGTCCTATGGTGAGGTAACCAAACCAGAGACAATCAATTACCGCACCCTGAAGCCAGAAAGAGATGGGCTTTTCTGCGAGAGAATCTTTGGTCCCACCAAGGACTTTGAATGCTATTGTGGTAAGTACAAGAAGATACGCTACAAGGGCGTTATTTGCGATAAATGTGGCGTTGAAGTAGCCCGGGCTAAGGTGCGCCGCGAACGTATGGGACACATCGAACTGGCCTGTCCGGTAAGTCATATCTGGTTTGCCAAAGGGACACCGAGCCGCCTGGGACTGCTACTTGACCTATCGCCACGGAGTCTGGAACATGTCTTATACTTTTCCCATTATATCATTACCTCCGTTGATGAAGAGGCACGGCAGGAAGCAATCAAGCAACTTGAAGAAAAACTCTCTCAGGAAATGGCTGAGCGCCAAAGCGCCTTGGAAGCTAAAATCGCCCGAACGGAGTCGGAACAGGCATCGGTAGAGGAAATAAACCAACTGCGGCGCAATTTTAACGAGGAAAAAACACAGCTTGAAGAAAAGACCTCCGCCGAGGTGGAACGATTAAAAACCCTCCGGGTAAAGACACTGCTCAATGAGAGCCAGTATCATGACCTCAAACATAATTACGGTCATATCTTTACCGCCGGGATGGGCGCTGAGGCGATTCTCGAGATTCTTAAAAATGTCGACCTCGTTGAATTACGTGCCCAACTGATTAATGAAACCCAGTCTTCCTCCGGACAGCGGCGTAAGAAAGCAAGCAAACAGCTTCGGGTATTGGAGGCTTTCCGCAATAGCGGCAATAAACCTGAGTGGATGATTTTAACCGTACTGCCCGTCTTACCCCCTGACCTGCGCCCCATGGTCCAGTTAGATGGGGGAAGATTCGCTACCAGTGACCTTAACGACCTGTATCGGCGGGTCATTAACCGTAACAACCGTTTGCGCCACTTGATTGAAATCGGCGCGCCCGAAATTATCATCCGCAACGAGAAACGAATGCTTCAAGAAGCCGTCGATTCACTCATCGACAACGGCCGAAGAGGACGAGCCATCTCGGTAAGCGGCAATCATAAACTGAAGTCGCTCTCTGATATGCTCCGGGGTAAACAGGGACGCTTTCGTCAGAATCTGCTCGGCAAGAGAGTTGACTATAGCGGGCGCTCCGTTATCGTGGTCGGACCGGAACTAAAACTCAATCAGTGCGGTCTGCCCAGACGTATGGCTTTAGAGCTATTTAAGCCATTTGTCATGCATCGACTGGTGGCACAAGGTTTAGCCCCTAACATCAAAAGTGCCCGGCGGCTTGTGGAAAGGGCTAAGCCAGAAGTATTTGATATACTGGAGGAGGTCATCAAAGAGCGTCCGGTATGGCTTAACCGGGCGCCCACCCTGCACCGACTCAGCATCCAATCCTTCGAACCGGTACTCATTGACGGCAGCGCCATCCAGATTCACCCCCTGGTATGCTCCGCTTTCAATGCTGACTTCGATGGCGACCAGATGGCAGTTCACGTACCGCTCTCTAAATCGGCAGTCCGCGAGGCTAGAGAGCTGGCACTCAGTCACCATAATATGTTGCTGCCGAGCAGCGGTGAACCAACGGTAACCCCCACTCTGGATATGGTCTTCGGCTGCTACTACTTGACAACCAAAAGACCTGGAGCCAAAGGAGAAGGCAAGCTTTTTGGCAGTTTTGAAGAGGCAAAGCTTGCCTATGAACTGGGAGATATTGACCTCAGAGCTGAGATTGAGGTCAGGGACCAGACAAAGGACGGCGGAAAAATTAAAACCACGGTTGGCCGTATTATCTTCAATGAAATCTTACCCCCCGAACTAGGTTTCTACAACAAAATAATCGATAAGTCAGGCTTAAAGCAAATCGTATCAGAATGCTGCCGATTATTAAGTGATGAACAAACAGCAGTCGTGCTGGACAATTTTAAGAAGCTGGGCTTCCACTACGCCACCAAATCAGGAATCACCATTGCTATGAATGACATTGAGGTTCCACTAAGCAAACCCAAGTTGCTGGAGGAAGCCGAGGAGAGGGTGGCCATTATTGAGAACCAGTATAACCGTGGCTTAATCACCGAGGACGAAAGGTATAACAGCATCGTCGGCGCTTGGATGGAAACCACGGACAAGATTACTAATACCATCTCAAACAGCCTTGACCGTTACGGTGGCATTTACATGATGGCAACCTCAGGCGCCAAGGGTAACATTTCCCAGATTACCCAGATGGCTGGCATGCGGGGCTTGATGACTGACCCTTCCGGCAAAATAATCGAATTCCCCATCAAGTCAAGCCTCCGGGAAGGACATACTGTTCTGGAATACTTTATCTCCACCCATGGTGCTCGCAAGGGACTGGCCGATACCGCACTGAGGACTTCAGACAGCGGTTATCTCACCAGACGCCTTATTGATGTTGCCCAAGATGTTATCATCTTCGAAGAGGACTGTGGCACCATGAACGGCATCTGGTTAACCGAACCGCGAGAAAAGGGGGTGCTTCCTTCGCTTACCGAGCGCATGACCGGACGGCTAGCAGCAAGTCAAGTGGTTCACCCCAATACCGGAGAAATTATCGTTGACCGCAATGAGGAAATCAATGAGAAGAAGGCGAGCGAAATCATTGCCGCCGGGGTCAATAGAGTCCATGTCAGGTCTCCGCTTACCTGCCAGTCGAAACGTGGTACCTGCCAGAAGTGTTATGGCAGAGACCTTGCCCGTGGTAAACTGGCTGACCTCCATACTGCCGTGGGTATAATCGCCGCACAAAGTATCGGTGAACCCGGCACCCAGCTCACACTGCGCACTTTCCATACCGGTGGCGTGGTTGGACTTGATATCACCAGCGGTCTACCCAGAGTAGAAGAGCTTTTCGAAGCCAGAACACCCAAGGGTCAAGCCATTATCTCAGAGATAGACGGAGTAGCCGAGGTGATTCAGGATGAGGAAAGCAGAAGGATTAAGGTCACTAGCTCTGAGATATACCGTGATGAATATTCGCTTCCCGCTGGCTGGCAGGTTATGGTAGATGATGGCCAAAGGGTAGATGTTGGCACTGTGCTTGCTGCTCCAGCTCCTAAGAAGACGGCGAAGACCAAGAAGGTCACCGTATCTCAGGAAACTCAGCCAATCTTAGCTCGCATCGCTGGTGAGGTAACCATCAAAGGTAAGCAACTGACTATCAGCTATGAGGAGAGAGAAGAGCGAGGATATATTGTCCCGAGCGTCGCCAGCATTCGAGTTCAGAGTGGCGACCTGGTAAAAGCCGGGCAGCAACTCACCGATGGCTCGGTGAACCCGCAAGATATATTGCGCATTTTGGGTAGAGAAGCTGCCCAGCAATATCTGGTGGATGAGGTGCAAAAGGTTTACCGTTCCCAGGGCGTGAACATAAACGACAAGCACATTGAGATTATCGTTCATCAGATGCTGACCAAAGTTCGCGTTGATTCCTCTGGTGATACCGAACTCGTACCCGATGAATTGGTAGACAGATTCGTTTACGAGGATATTAACGCCAAAGTGCTTGCTGAAGGAGGAGAACCGGCTACAGCTCACACTGTCTTACTGGGCATAACCAGAGCTTCGCTCAGCACCGATAGCTGGCTAGCCGCCGCTTCCTTCCAAGAAACCACCAGAGTCCTTACTGAAGCTGCCATTCACGGCAAGATAGACCGGCTGATTGGGCTTAAGGAAAATGTCATTATTGGTAAGCTGATTCCAGCCTACTACCTGCCCCTTGAAGAGATAGCGGAGCTACCTACCGGAGAAGAAGAACACGGGGAGCTGTCAATTCTAGCAGTCGGCAAAGAGCTAGCGGAGCCATCAAATATATTAACTCCCAAAGAGCTTGAAAATGCGCCAAACGTGCCATCCCCTGAAGACTTTCATGAAACCTCAGAGCCAACAACCGAGGAAAAGCCAGGGGACTAATGGGGGTGAGGTAAATAGCCCGCATCATATCAGGCAAGCCCAGTGCTGAGGATATTCCGCTTGACACCAGCCTCCGACCCCGCCGCCTTGACGAGTTCGTGGGACAGGATAAGATTAAAGATAACCTGAACATCGCCATGGCTGCGGCTAAAGGTAGAAGTGAGGCGCTGGACCATGTACTACTTTACGGTCCACCCGGTCTGGGCAAAACCACTCTGGCTTATATCATTGCCGCTGAGATGGGAGTCAACATCAGGATTACCTCAGGTCCGGCAATCGAGCGCACCGGAGACCTTGCTGCCATCCTGACTAATCTCCATAGCCTAGACATACTCTTCATTGATGAAATCCACCGCCTCAGTCGAGCGGTAGAGGAGATACTATACCCGGCGATGGAGGACTTTGCCCTGGACATCATCATCGGCAAAGGTCCCGGCGCCAGAAGCCTGCGACTAAACCTGCCCAGCTTCACTCTCATCGGCGCCACCACCCGCTTCGCTCTATTAAGTCCGCCCCTCCGAGACCGATTCGGCGCTGTCTACCGACTCGATTTTTATGACCAAGCAGCTATCGAGAAAATCCTCCATCGTTCTGCCCGTATCCTGCAGATAGAAGCCGAAGAGGAAGGACTGAAGGAGATTGCCCGCCGGGCTCGAGGTACTCCCCGCGTCGCCAACCGACTGCTCAAGCGGGTCAGAGACTACGCTCAGGTAATTGCTGATGGCATCGCCACCCATCCGGTAGCCGTTGAAGCACTGGCTAAGCTGGAGGTTGACCCCATTGGTCTGGACGAGATAGACCACAAGCTACTGCACACCATTATCGAAAAGTTCAACGGCGGTCCGGTAGGACTGGAGACTCTGGCAGCTTCTATCAGCGAGGAGCCAGACACCATCATGGATGTCTATGAACCTTATTTGCTGCAACTGGGCTTCCTGGAGCGAACCCCCCGCGGCCGCTTAGCCACCCAGCTAGCCTATCAGCACCTCGGACTGCCCTACAACAAGGAAAAGCCACCCCAGTCCACCCTGTGGTAATCGTTCCCCTCTTCTTGATATCGTTATTTATAAGCCTCTCGGGGTGGGCTGAAGATATCCAGCACTAGAGCGTTTTCAGCACGAGTAAAGCCACCATGGGTGACTTTGGAAGGAATCAGATACATATCTCCCTTTTTCAGCAGCTTGGTCTCATCTCCGATGGTCATTTCAAATTTCCCTTCCAACACTATCCCCATCTGTTCCTCGGAGTGATTATGGAGCGGGGCTTCAGTGTTAGGTTTTAAAGTGACGTAGGATAACATTAGGCGCTCACCGGAAACTACACGCGCCAAAAATCCCGGTGCTGGTTCAAACTCTTTAAAATCCTGCGGGAAATTATAGAACATAGTACTACCTCCCAGGTCTTGATTGCCTATCTGGAACAAACCGCTCCCATCAGCAGAGCGCGGGTAAAAGCAGGCATGTTTAGATGCCCTTCAGGGTAGCGAGCTGGGCTAAAGCATCATAATTATAATCTTCGGCTGCGCTGACACGAGGCACTTTCGGTTTCCCCACCGGTGGCTCCCCTTTGACCGATTTAGCCAGTTCAAAGGCTTCCTCCACCCGTGGCTCATCACCTTCTAAAGCCAGCACCACTGCTCCCTCAGAACCACCAATACCACCAGAGCCCAGGTGATACGCCCTGACGCCCGCCAGTATGCCGAAGGCTTGAATCTCAGTGAGCACTTTGCCCAGAACTACCGGAGCCACTTTTGCCGGCAGTCCGGTACTGTATTTAAAATGATAGATGCCGGAATGTTTCGCTGCCTCAATAACTGAGGGCACCAGCTTTTCCAGACCCACCGGCATGATGAGATGACTGCCGCGCGGTGTCACAATGGGCCAGCACATGCCGATGGTGCCACCCTTCACACTGGAACTGAAGATGCCGGCGTTACCTTCCGGGTCTATGGCATTGGCCCCCTTAATGAAAACATCATCCGGACCGAAATTAAGGATTTCAACGTTTGAATCAGCACCTTCAACCACCTTGCCCTTCCGTATGACGTGCCAAGTACAGGGAGGGGGGCCGGCATTGGCATTGGTGATGCCACCAAACACGGCTCCCACCGTCTGCTCGGCTTTGGGCTCCACCTTGATGCCGAATAGTTCCTCGCTGATAAAGGCCGTGGTGATACCCCGGGCAATAATAATCATGCCATTTTTATAGGCATTCTGCACCTCAGGGAGTGCCACCGTGGCTTTGGCTAGAAGTCTTCTGGACTCAGCCGGGTTCAGGACCACCAGGGCTGAAATCTGTTTCTGTCCCGGTTCTGGCTGCGGATACTCTACTTCGTAGAACAACGTCCACCTCCTGAAAAGATTTGCTCTATTCTAGCATTTTTTCCCCCGCAGGAAAACAACCTAATTTTTGCGCCTCATCGGCTATCTTGCTACAATTAGGTAAGAATGAAATCCCTGCTGATTCACTGCTGCTGCGCTCACTGTGCCGCTTACCCCGCAAATTACTGGCGAAAGCAGGGATACGAAATAAGTGCCCTGTGGTATAACCCCAACATTCACCCCTATATGGAGCACCAGCAACGCCTGGAAGCAATAAAGTCCCTAGCACAAGAAATGAGGCTTCCATTAATCGTCACCGAGGGTTATGATGTGACCACTTACTTCCGCCAGGTGGCCGGACATGAAGACCAGCGCTGCCAGCATTGCTTCAGATTACGTCTGTCGAAAACCGCCGAAACCGCCCGCGAAATGGGCTTTCATGCCTTCACCACTACCCTGCTCATCAGTCCCCATCAAAAGCATGACCTTATCAAGCAAACCGGCGCTAAGTTAGCCGAGGAAACAGGCATTGAATTCCTTTATGCTGACCTCAGGAAACGCTACTCGGACAGCCGCCACCTGACCAAACCGCTCGACCTATATCGCCAGCAATACTGCGGCTGTATTTACAGCGAGTTAGAACGCTATGCCAATATCAAAATAAAATGAGCCGTAGAATCTGGCTCTCCGCAGTTATTCTTCTTCTTTGTTTAATTGTCGGCTGCACTGTGCTGCCGGAAACAGCCAGGCAAAAAAGTTGGGAGCCTCTGGCGAGGCTCCCAACAAGCGATTATCTAGAGGAATAATTTAGCCTTCTACTTCGCCCGGCATCTGCCCCTGCCATCCCTTGGGAACCGCAATCTGCTGGCGATTACGGAAGGCATTGAAGATGCGGGCGCGTGGTGCCAGGCCATTTGAGACCTCTGGTCTGCTCTCCAGCCACTCTTTGATAGCTTCAACCTCTTCCTGGGAAATAAGCCCTTTCTCCAGAGCTTTCTCCAGAACTTTCTGCCTGACTTCGGGGTCCGATAGCTGCCCTAACCGTTGCTGTAAATGCAATTTCGTCTCTGGACGGTTCCCGAATCGGTTACCCGGCATGGGCTTGGGACGGGGATACATTGCCCAGAAAGCGCGCTGTAGCAGACCCGGGGTCAGTGCCTCAGGTCTTTGTTCCCACCATTCTTTGATTTCTTCAGCTTCTTCAGGAGCTAGTATTTCTTCTTCCACAGCCTTATCAAGCATCTGGTAAAGAGCTTTCTCAAATCTCTCATCTTGCACTTCCTCCCTTGCCTGCCTGAAGGCTTCTCTCAGCTCCTCCTCGGAAATACCCAGGATTTCAGCAACTCTGGCAAGAAGCCTATCTGTCCCTACATCTGGCATAATCTCTTCCTCTGTGGTGAGCTCATCCTCTGGCTCAACCTCTTCTTCCTCTTGCGCCATCGCCAGTGTCGTGCCACCTATCGTGAGCAATAGTATTGCCACCAGCACCGAAACCAGAACTTTCATTTTCTTGGACATTATTTTTTCCTCCTTTCCTTTGGCTTAACGCCGGTTTCATATGTAAATAGAGGCGGGCGGTTTTTGCCCATCTCTAGCGATTATCCCTTTAGTTTAGAATAGCGTAGGCTACCTGAACGTTGACGCTGACCTCCAGCTCACCAGGGCTAATCGGTGTCTCCACCGCCGGAGCTCCAGCAACTTTTTCAAAGAGGTCCTGGCGGTAAACAGGATAGGGGATGTAGGCACTCTCCGAGATATAAGTCGCTTTGCCCAGCTTTACCCCAGCCAGTTCCGCCATCTGTTTGGCTTTAGCAGCAGCATCAGTCATTGCCTTCTGGCGAGCCTCTACCTGATAGGCTGATGGCTCTTCTATGGAAAAACTGACGCTATCGATACGAGTCAGGTCTCCTCCAGCCGAGGCAGCCGCATCAATAATGGCGCCGACCTTTTCCATGTCCCTTATCTTGGCAACCACCATATTGCTTACCCGATAGCCAAGCAAGACCTCCTGTCCTTTATCTTCATCCCACCTGGTTACCCGCTGAATGTTGAAATATTGAGTTTGAATGTCTTTCTCCGCCACCCCACTACCAGTCAGAGCAGTCATCACGGCATTCATCGCCTCCGCGGCTTGAGCCTGAGCATCAGCCACACTAGCATCCTGAGCTTCAATGCCCAACCTCAAAAAAGCGATGTCAGGAACCGCTGAAACCTTGCCGGTACCGCTGACCCAAATGCCTTCCTGCTGGTTATTCAGGCTGACCCGTAGTTCCGAAGGGGCGGCACTAAAAACAGAGTCCCCTTGACTACAACCAGATAAACCAACCACAGTCAATACCGATACCATTCCTAAAGCCAATAACCACTTTTTGTTCATTACCTAACCTGCCTCCTTTTTTATTTTTTCTACTAATAGATAACGAAAAAGTCGCCACTTGGTTAGTGGCGACTCAAAGATTTTTGGGAAAATTTTGGAGTCCTAGCGACCTAGACTGGAATACAGCGTAGGTTAATCCTCATCCTTTTGCTCATATTCCTCCCTAAGAACGTCAAGGACTTTCTCATACTCGGCATTTGAAGCAGCCAATGCTCGCCGTAGGGCTGGCTTGGCTGATTCCGGCGCTCTCTCCAGTGCAGCACGTAGTTCCTCACGATGCTTGGCTACATTGCGAATGACAATCATCCTGAGCTTAGCCCGCCTATCCATCTTCACGCCTTTGACAGCAGCTTCTCCTTTCTCCGGTGCTAGAGCACGTGGTGCTGGCTGTGCCATGACTGGCTGCTCCTCAGTTTCTTCCTCCGATGGTTCTTGTGCTGCCGGTGGCGCCGGAGCCAGCATTACCGCAGGTCTTTCCTCTCCAGCTTCTTCAGCCTCAGGCGGTGGAGAGACCTCCGGAATCGCTTCTGGTGAGGCAGCAATAGTGAAAACCTCAGCCTCCTCAGGACTGACCAGAGCTGCCATCGCCGTAAGTTGAGAATTTAGTCGCTGGGTAGCTCGTTCTACATGTTTCAGCTTGCCTTTATCTGACATTTTAATTATCTCGGTCACCCTTTTGTCAGCTAACTTGGCATACAGCTCCGCTTTGCCCAGAGCGGAGGGGGTTAATGCTAATCTCACTCTCTCCGTGGCTAATTTCACCGGATACAGAGGCTCGTCAGGCATGCTGCCACTGGCAGCCGCCACCGTGCTGCCGCTCGCCAGCACCAGGATAAGAACGGCGATGACCGCAGTTGCCCATCGCGGCTGCCAGCCAAAGAGGACAGAACGGGGCTGGCGCTTCTCCTCCATTCCCCGAAGCGCCATAAGCATCTGGTGTCTGGCTCTGTCCCTGAACTCGGGGCGGGGTTTGAGCGCCAGCGTCTCTTTAGTGGACAGAACAGTCTGGAGCAACGGCTCCAGTTCCGCTGCCTGCTCCGGATAACTTGTCAGGCACTGCTCGATAGTCTCACCTCTGGTGAGTATCCGCTCCAGACACTTGTCCAGTATGTTATCGAATTCTCTCTTCTTCATTGTCTTACCCTGCCGCTAATATTTTGCGCAGAGATAGTATGGCACTGTGCTGCAAAGCCTTTATGGCTCCCTCACTTTTACCCATAACCTTGGCTACCTGGGAAACGGAAAGCTCACCAGCAAAGCGCAGTGAAATCACCTCCTGCTGTGCCTTGGTCAACTTCTTGGCTGCTAAAGCTAGCTGCTCGATGGTTAGCTTGCGCTCTGCCTCCAGCCCGGGGTCAGTGCCACCACCAGCCAGCGTTTCTTCAAGGGGTACTGTCGCCCGCTTTGACTTCCTTCTCAGATAATCAACTATCTGATTATGGGCGATGCGAAAAAGCCAGGAAGAAAAGGGGCTCCCCTTTGGCTTATAGGAAGAGATGGATTTAAAGGCATTGAGAAAGACCTGCTGCGTCATATCTTCCGCCTCTGTCCTGTCTCCTATTTTGAGAACTATATATCGATAAATCTTATCGAAGTTCTCCTCATAAATTCGAGTTAAAGCCGTCTGGTCGTGTTGCTGCGCCCGCCGGACGAGGCTCTCCTCATCTTGCACCTGACAACTCCGTAAC